>CAZOIB010000133.1:0-3700 GCA_964579785.1 uncultured Lysobacter sp.
GGCTCGTGGGCGTCGTCGCGGCGCTGCTCGCGTTCGGCAAGCCGTTCGGCTTCGTCGCGATGCTCGGCACGATCGCGCTCTCCGGCATCATCATGCGCAACTCGGTGATCCTGGTCGACCAGATCGACACCGACATCCGCGCGGGCCTGCCGCCCTGGGACGCGATCGTCGGCGCGACCGTGCGCCGGTTCCGCCCGATCATGCTCACGGCGGCTGCCGCGGTGCTCGCCATGATCCCGCTCACCCGCAGCGCCTTCTACGGCCCGATGGCGGTGGCGATCATGGGCGGGCTCATCGTCGCCACCGTCCTGACCCTCGTCTTCCTGCCCGCCCTCTACGCCGCCTGGTTCCGCGTTCCCGCGGTGCCGGACTCCGTGTAGGGGACAGGCTTCACGTGATAGGGGGCGTGCTATCTTGCCCCCGTTCACCAGAAACCTGTCCCCAATGGAACGCCGCGACTTCGTGAAGCTTTGCGCCGCCTCCGCGGCCGCGACCACCCTTCCCTCCCCGGCCGATGCCGCCACCCTCAAGGCGCGCCTCTACCGCCGCGCGCTGCTTGTCGACGAGCGGGCGCAGCCGATACGCGCCGGCGCGCTTCGCACGGGCATCAACTACGTCTTCGAGTTTCCCTTCGCCGCCACGCCCTGCTTCCTGCTGCGCCTGGCGAAGCCGGCGGCGGGCGGGATCGACCTCCGGACGGAAGGCGGCGGCACCTATCGCTGGGAGGGTGGCGCGGGACCGGAGCGCACGATCGTCGCCTACTCGGCCATCTGCGCGCACAAGCTTACCTATCCGACGCGCCAGGTGAGCTTCATCGGCTACCGCGACGGGCCCAGCCCGGTGGCGGGGCCAGGCAAGGTGATCACCTGCTGCTCCGACCGCAGCGTCTACGACCCGTCGGCCGGCGCGCGCGTGGTTGCCGGACCCGCGCCGCAGCCGCTCGCGACGATCCTCCTCGAGCACGACGAGAAAAGGGACGAACTGCACGCCGTCGGCACGTTCGGCGGCGAAATGTTCGAGCAGTTCTTCCAGAAGTTCGGGTTTCGCCTGCAGCTCGAGATGGGCGACCGCGCCAAGGCGGCCGTCGACGGGCGCGCGGTGGTGCGGGAACTCGCCAACTACAGCGCCCAGTGGGCGCAGTGCTAGGGCGTCCAGCGGTAGATCTGGACCGTCCCTTCATTCCCGACCCCGGCGGGAATGCGCGATCCGCCCAGGACATGGAACGCGTTGCCGTGGATGGCGCCGCCGACCCCATGGACCGCCACCGGCAGGTCGGCAAGCATCGTCCACTGATCCTCGCCGGCGGCGATGCCCTCCACGCTGCCGAGGACGCTGTATGGCGGGGTGGATATCCTTTCCCCGCCGGCCGCAAGCAGCAGGGTGGGTGAGGCCGCCGCCGCGAATCCGGCCCGCGTCGTCCGCATCCGCGGACCCGGGCGCCAGGTCTCGCTGGCCGGATCGTAGATGGAGACGCGACTGGTATCGACCCAGCTGGTGTTGCGCCCGCCCATGAACCAGAGTTCCCCCTGGAACGCGACGAGCTGCGCATGGTCCCGCAGGGCGCTCCCGTCCCCGGGGATCCTGCGCGTGGCGAGCGTCCTGAGATCGACCTGGTGGATGTCCCCGTTCAGCTGGCCGAAATAGGCGTACCCGTCAAGCATGGCCGCGCCCGCTGCAGCCACGTACGGCAGCTGCGGAACCGCGTCCCACTTGCCCGTCGAGAACCGGTACCGCCAGCCGCTGATTTCCTGTCCTGACGCGGCGTCGTTGGGATAGCCGCCCGCAAGGTAAAGTTCGTCGCCCATTGCCACGGCCGCGGGATGGTCGCGGCCGACCGGCATGTCCGAAAGCGTCGTCCAGTTGCCGCTCGCCGCCTCGTAGCAGAGGAACGCCTTGAAATGGTCGAATCCCCCGGCCAGGCACGAGCGCCCGCCCAGCGTCGCCGTCGCCGACTCGGATAGCGCCACGGGAGCGCGCGGGGCGAGGGTCCAGTTCCCCGAGCTCGGGACCGCCGGCGTGCCATCGACGCAGGATGTCCCGGCGAGCCGCGTGAGGCGCACCGGCTTGAGCGTTCCGGCGCCGAAGGCCGGCAGCGTCGAGTCGTATTGCAGCGACGCCTTGTCGCAGCTGTCGAAGGCCAGCGTGAAGCGGCCCCAGCGCTGCAGGCGCACGTCGGCCGTGTTGAACCCCGCACCGAATCGCGTGCCGAGCGGACGGAAGTTCTCGGTGACCTCCAGGCGCTCCCCGCTGCGCGGCGCCACGCCGATGGTCCAGGCCTGCTCGCCCTTCTCGTCGTAGGTGAACCAGAAGATCTGCGCGCGACCGTCGGGCAGTTCCTCCACCTTCCAGCCTTCGCCGTTGTGGCTCGGATCGAACCAGAGGCCGCTGCGTTGCCGCAACCCTGCCAGGCTGCGCGTGCCGCTGGTGCCCAGGCGCTTCTTGCCGGTGCATTCCAGTTCCGCGTGGGCCGTCAGCCGGACGACTTCGCGCACGCCGGAGCCCCAGCCTTCGGGTCCCGCATAGCGCACTTCGCCGCGATTGCAGTCGAGAAAGCGGAACTCCAGCGTCCCCCAGCCAATGCGCTCGACCTGCGCCGGGTCGAATTGCGCGCCGAAGCGCGGCCCGCGCGTGGAGTAGGCGCTGGTGAAGCGGATGCGGTCGCCTTCGATGACGCCGTCCTGCGCCATGATCCATGCCTGCGCCGCGGAACTGCCGGCCGGCGGATAGGTGAACCACACGGCGAGCGCGGCCCCCGTATCCAGGATCTGCAGCGTGAATCCCTCGCCGGACCGCTCGGTCGTGTACCAGGTACCGGAGTAGGCCGGCCCGACCCAGAGAGGCGCGACGGCCTTGCCGCGCGCCGGGGTCGCCTTTGCGGCGGCGGCGCGCCGGCCGTGATCCAGGACGCACGGGTAGGCAGTGCCTGCCACGGCCAGTGCCAGCGCGAACGCTCCAGATCTGCCGATCGTCATGGGCTTCCTCCTGAATCGCGCAGCGCGCGCCGCTTGCCGGGACCGGGTCCGGAAGGCGCATTGTCGACACGAAACGGGAGGCCCTGCAAGGAGGGGCGCCGGGCTGCTACAGTGGCCGCCCGTGATTCCCTTCCTGCGTCCGGCCGACCCCTTCCCCCCGCTCGCGAAGGCGCTGCGTTCGCCCAACGGACTGCTCTGCGCCGGCGCCGATCTCTCGCCGCAACGCCTCGTCGACGCCTACTCGAGGGGGATCTTCCCATGGTTCTCAGAGGGCGACCCGATCCTCTGGTGGTCCCCGCACCCGCGCATGGTTCTCTTTCCCGGCGAGCTCAAGGTGTCGCGCTCGCTGCGCAAGACCGTCGCGAGGGGAGCCTACGAAACGCGCTTCGACACCGCGTTCCGCGCGGTGATGGCCGAGTGCGCCGCGCCGCGCGACGGCCAGGCGGGCACGTGGATCGTGCCGGAAATGGTCGCCGCCTACGTCCGTCTGCACGATCTGGGCTACGCGCATTCGGTGGAATCGTGGCGGAACGGGACGCTCGTGGGCGGCCTCTATGGCATCCACCTGGGCCGGGTCTTCTTCGGCGAGTCGATGTTCTCGCGGGCGGCGGATGCCTCCAAGGTCGCGCTCGTGAAACTGGTGGCGCACCTGCGCCGCCTCGACGTGCAAGTCATCGACTGCCAGCAGGCCACGGGCCACCTCGCCTCGCTGGGCGCGCGCGAGATCC
>CAZOIB010000134.1:0-17777 GCA_964579785.1 uncultured Lysobacter sp.
GTCCGAGGACGCCTGGAAGCACCTGCGCTTCGTGCTCTCCACGCGCATGCTGGACCCGCAGTTCCAGGGGCAGACCAAGGCCAAGCTCAACTCGCGCGACGCGGTGAAGCTGGTGGCCTCGCGGCTGAAGGACCCGCTCGACGCCTGGCTCAACCAGCACGTGGAGGCCGGCAAGAGGATCGCGGAACTCGCGATCAGGGCCGCCGTGGCGCGCCAGAAGGCGGGCAAGGCGACCGAAAAGCGCCGCGGCTCCGGCGTGGCCGTGCTGCCCGGCAAGCTCACCGACTGCGAGAGCGAGGAGATCGCGAGGAACGAGCTCTTCCTCGTCGAGGGCGACTCCGCGGGCGGCTCGGCGCGGCAGGGCCGCGACCGGCACTTCCAGGCGATCCTGCCGCTGCGCGGCAAGATCCTCAACACTTTCGAGGTGGATCCGACGCAGATCTACGCCAACAACGAGGTGCACGACATCGCGGTCGCGCTGGGCATCGAGCCGCACGCGATCGGCGAGGCGAAAAAGGCGCTGGCGGGACTGCGCTACGGCAGGGTCATCATCATGGCCGACGCGGATGTCGACGGCTCGCACATCCAGACGCTGCTGCTGGCGCTCTTCTTCCGGCACTTCCCCGGCCTGCTTTCGAGCGGGCACATTTTCGTCGCGCAGCCGCCGCTCTACTGCGTGAAGGTCGACGCGCAGGGCAAGGCCCGCCCCGAGCGGCGTCTCTACGCGCTGGACGAGGGCGAGCGCGACGCGATCCTCGTGAAGCTCTCCGACGAAAAGGTGCGCGAGAGCGCCATCCACGTCGGCCGCTTCAAGGGCCTGGGTGAAATGAACCCCGAGGAGCTGCGCGAGACGACGATGAGCCCGGACACGCGGCGCCTCCTGCCGCTCACGGTGTCGCCGGACGCTCTGGCCGATACGCACAGGACATTCACCCTCCTCATGGGCAAGGGCGAGGCCGCCTCGCGCCGCAGCTGGATGGAAGAACGCGGCAACCTCGTCGAGGCCGACATCTGATCGCACATGCTAGATACCAAGACCCCCGATCTCTTCGACTTCCCGCCGCCGCCGGCGAATCCTCCCGGGCCGCCGTCCGGCGCCGCCGGCGAGGTGCCCCTCGCCCAGTTCGCCGAGAGCGCCTACCTCGCCTACGCGATGAGCGTGGTGAAGGGCCGCGCGCTCCCCGCCGTGGAGGACGGCCAGAAGCCCGTGCAGCGCCGCATCCTCTATGCGATGCGCGAGCTGGGCAACCGCCACGACGCCCCGTTCAAGAAGTCCGCGCGCATCGTCGGCGACGTGATCGGCAAGTACCATCCGCACGGCGACTCGGCGGTGTACGAGGCGGCGGTGCGCATGGCGCAGGACTTCACCCTGCGCTACCCGCTCATCCAGGGCCAGGGCAACTTCGGCTCGCGCGACGGCGATGGCGCCGCGGCGATGCGCTACACGGAGGTGCGGCTCACCGCGTTCGCGGAGGAGATCCTCCTCGCCGAGCTGGAGCGCGGCACCGTCGACTTCATTTCCACCTACGACGGCTCCCTGCAGGAACCGCGGCTGCTGCCGGCGCGGCTGCCGATCGCACTTCTCAACGGCGCCTCCGGCATCGCGGTGGGCATGGCCACCGAGATCCCGCCGCACAACATGGGCGAAGTCGTGGCCGCGTGCGTCGTGGCGCTGAAGGATGCCAGGGCGGTCGATGCGGCCATCCTTGCGCACGTCCCGGGGCCCGACTTCCCCGGTGGCGGGCAGATCATCTCGCCCGCCGAGGAGATCGCCCGCGCCTACGAGAGCGGCCGCGGTTCCATCCGCGTGCGGGCACGCTGGAGCATCGAGAAGCTCGCGCGCGGCCAGTACCGCGTGGCCGTGACCGAGATGCCGCCCGGCACCAACGCCGCCAGGGTGCTCGCCGAGATCGAGGAGCTCACCAACCCGAAGCCGCGTACGGGCAAGAAAGCCGTGTCGGCGGAAGTGCTCGCACTCAAGTCTGCCGTGCTCGGCGTGCTGGAGAGCGCGCGCGACGATTCCGACCGCGAGCATCCCGTGCGGCTCCTGTTCGAGCCGCGCACTTCGCGCGTCTCGCCCGAAGAACTGATGAACCTGCTGCTCGCGCACACGTCGCTGGAGGCCAACGCGCCCCTGAACCTGGTGGCCATCGACCGCGAGGGACGGCCGCGGCAGGCGGGGCTCGCGCACTGGATCCGCGAGTGGGCCGCCTTCCGTCTCGCCACGCTGGAGCGGCGCCTGCGCCACCGCCAGGGGGAAGTCGTCGACCGCCTGCACATCCTGGACGGGCGCCTCATCGCCTTCCTCAACATCGACAAGGTGATCAAGGTCATCCGCAACGCCGACGAGCCGAAGCCGGCGCTCATGGAGAAGTTCGCGCTCTCCGAGCGCCAGGCCGAGGACATCCTCGAGATTCGCCTGCGCCAGCTCGCGAAGCTGGAAGGCATCCGCATCGAGCGCGAGATCAAGGAACTGAAAGGCGAGCTGGGCGAGCTGGAGAAGCTGCTGGCGAGCGAAGGCGCGCGCCGCAAGCTCGCGGTGAAGGAAGTCACCGCCGACGGCGAGCGCTTCGGCGACCGGCGGCGCACGATCATCGAAGTGGCCGAGCGTGCCGCTGCCGCGCCGGTCGAGACGCTCTCCGACGAGCCGATCACCGTCCTCTGCTCGCGCAACGGGTTCCTGCGCACGCGCACCGGGCATGGCGTCGATGCCTCCACGCTGTCGTGGAAGGAAGGCGACGGGCCGCTGGCCGTCATCGAGACGAGGACCGTGCATCCGATCGTGCTGGTGGGCGCCAACGGCCGCACCTACAGCGTGCGCGCGCTCGACCTGCCCGGCGGCAAGGGTGACGGCGTGCCGGCGACCTCGCTCGTCGACCTGGCCGGCACGCGCATCGTCGGCGTGCTCGCCGGCGACCCGGAGATGCACCTGCTGCTCGCCTCCAGCGGCGGCACGGGACTGCGCTGCCAGCTGAAGGACCTCGTCACGCGCAGCCGCGCGGGCAAGGCGTTCATGAACGTGGGCGAGGGCGAGAAGTGCCTGGCGCCGGAACTGCTGCGCGACGGCATCACGGAGATCGCCACGCTCTCCGCGGAAAGGCGCCTGCTCGTTCTGCCCCTTGCGGAGGTGAATGCGCTCTCCGGCGGCGGCAAGGGCGTCATCCTCATGCGCCTGCACCAAGGCGAGGCGCTCGTCGCCGTGCGGGCCGTGTGTGGGGCGCTCAAGGTGAAGGGGAAGGGGCGCGGCGTCAAGGTCTCGATCGTGACCGTGACCGCCGCCGACCTCGAGAACCACCGCGGCAACCGGGCGCGAACGGGACGGGTGCTGCAGGGCTCGCTCAGGAGCGTGGCCGGCTTCGCGGACTGAAGCGACGGCCGCCGCGACAGATCGGCTCGCATACGGAGGACAGCATGACCGCCAGAGTATTCGACAAGCCCGGTGCCCGGGTCCGCCTCGACGACATCCCCGCCGAGCCCCCCAGGGGCATGACGCGCGAGAAGGCCGAAAAGCGATTTGAATCGCTGGGGCAGGAGCTTTTCGACCTGCAGGACGCGATGTTCGGCGCGAAGGTGAACAGCGTCATGGTCGTGCTGCAGGGCCGCGACAGCGCCGGCAAGGATGGCGCCATCAAGCATGTGGTGGGCTGCCTCAACCCGCGCGGGGTGATCGTCACCTCCTTCGGCGTTCCGACGCCCGAGGAGCGCGCCCACGACTTTCTCTGGCGCGTGCACCGCCACGCGCCGCGACTGGGCGAGTTCTCGATCTTCAACCGCTCGCACTACGAGGACGTGCTGGTGGTGCGCGTGCACGATCTCGCCCCGAAGTCGCTGTGGAAGGAGCGCTATGGCCACATCCGCGACTTCGAGGAGCTGCTGGCAGAGCACGGCACGATCGTCCTCAAGTACTTCCTGCACATCACGAGGAAGGAGCAGGAGGAGCGCCTGCTCGAGCGCGAGGAGTCGCCGGAGACGGCCTGGAAGCTGAATCCCAACGACTGGAAGGAGCGCGACCACTGGGACGGGTACACCGGGGCCTACGAGGAAGCCATCGCGAAGACGGCGGCGAGGCACGCGCCGTGGATCGTGGTGCCCGCCAACGCCAAGTGGTACCGCAATCTCGTGATCGCCGAGTCGATCGTCGATGCGCTGCGGAAGCGGCGCAAGGACTGGGAGTCCACCCTCGAGGCGATGGGGCGCTCGGGCCGGGCGGAGCTGGAGGCATACCGCGCGCAGGTGGCGGCGGCCAGAGGGAAGAGGCGCAAGTCGGCGTAGGCAGCTCGGCTCGCCATGGAAAAGCGGCAGCCCGAACCGCGTGCTGCAGGGCTCGCTCAGGTCGGTGGCGGGACTTGTTCCGCAGCTCGCGGCGGCCGGCCAAGGGCCGCCTGTTCGCGCCAGGCTGCGGGACCCATGCCGTAGCGCCGGCGGAAGGCGCGGGTGAAGGCGCTCGCCGCGGAGAACCCGAGCGTCTCCGCGACCTGGTAGGCCGCCTTCGACGTGTAGCTCAGCAACTGGCAGGCGGCCTCCAGCCGTACCTCCTCGCGCAGCGCGCGGAAGGTCGTCCCCTGCGCCGCGAGTTGCCGGTTGAGCGTGCGAGCCGGCATGCCCAGCCGCTTCGAAACGACCTCGAGCGTGCACTCCGGGGTTCCGACCACCGGCCGCAGCAAGCGATTCAGCCGGCCGACCACGTCCTGCGCCACGCCGGTCGCCACCTCCGTCACCCGTTCGGCCATCAGGCGGTGCAGTACCGGATCGGCGCTCGCCAGCGCGAGGTCGAGGCATTGCTCGGCGAAGACGAGCCGCGTGGCCTCGGCGTCGAAAGCGGGAGTCACGCCGAGCGCCTGCCGGTAGGGCTGGATGATGCGCGGCGCCGCGTGCGAGAAGTGCACCGCCACCAGGCGCCAGTCGCGCCCGCAGAGTTCCCGCAGCAGGTTGGCCCCGACCGCCATCGCCGTGTCCAGGATCTGGTCGGTGCCATCGACGCCCCCGGTCAGGATCGAGTACCCGAGCATGGCGTAGCCATCCTCGACGTCGAGCGTGACGACGGCGCCCCCATCGTGGATGTGCAGGAAGCCGGCGAGCATGCGCAGGGCCGTCCCGACGTCCGGCGCGCTGCGCATGAGGTAGCCCACCGTGCCGAGCGTCGACAATCCGCCGCGCTGCCCCACGAGCAGGCCGAAGTGCGCGAGCCCGGTCCGCTCCACGCAACGGTTGAGGATGCGGCCGCCCGTGGTGAACGGAATGATGTTCTCGGGATCCTCGAAGTACGCCGTGGTCAGGCCGAACTCGGAAAGCACCTCGTCGGGATCGATGGCGGCCTCGCGAAGCAGGGCCGGAATCGGCATCAGCGGCGCCACGCGCAGCACGCCCGAGGAGACAGGGCGCCGTCCCTCCGGTCGCGCGGGATTCGAAGTCGATGTCATGGACAAGGGGTCGTCAAAGCAATGTCTTGGCGAGTAGGGTCAAGTGTATGGCGTACAGTGTCAAGTCATCTCGGGGCCGTGCCGCCAGAATTCGCGTGGGCCGACGCCCTGTCCCTCGAACCTCGGAGTCACCTCAATATGAAACGCTTTTCCCTGCTGCCTGCTCTGGCGGCAACCCTCCTCCTTGGCGTTCCCCAGGCGCATGCCGCCGACGACTGGAAGTGGCAGGCATCCCTCTACGGCTACCTGCCGGAAATCGGCGGAACCTCGACCTTCCCCGCCGGCGGCTCGTCCTCAGGCGTGACGGTCGATGCCGAGAAGATCCTCGACAGCCTCAAGTTCACCTTCATGGGCTCGCTGGAAGGCCGCAAGGGGCACTGGGGCCTTTACACCGACGTCGTCTACATGGACGTAGGCGCCACGAAGAGCCAGTCGCGGGACTTCACGGTCGGCGGCGCCGCCCTGCCTGCCGGCGTGGACGGCAACCTGAACTTCGACCTGAAGGGCTGGGCCTGGACGCTGGGCGGCACCTACCGCCTCGCGAACGACGCCCACGCTGCGGCCGACCTGATCTTCGGCGCGCGGCTGCTCGACATCGACCAGACGCTGCGCTACGAGTTGAACGGCAACATCGCTTCGCTGCCGCTGCCCGGCCGATCGGGCGAGTCGAAGGTGGGCTTGTCGAACTGGGACGCGGTCGTCGGCGTGAAGGGCCGCTTCGCCTTCGGCGACGGCGGCCGATGGTTCGCTCCTTATTACCTGGACGTGGGCACGGGCGATTCCGACCTGACGTGGCAGGCGATCGGCGGAATCGGCTACTCCTTCGGCTGGGGAGACGTGATCGCCGCGTGGCGCTACCTCGACTACGACATGAAGTCCGGCAAGAAGGTCGAAAGCCTGACGTTCAACGGCCCCGCGATCGCGGCCGTTTTCCGTTGGTAGCGCGATAGCAGAACGGAGAAACCCATGAAGAGAAAGACCCTCTGCGAAATCCTGGGACCGGCGCTCGGCATGGCCTGCGCCACGACCGCCGGCGCGCAGGCGCCCGCGAACCGCACGGTGCTCCCGATCCCCGAGGGGGCACGTCCAGCCTACAAGGAGATCGACGCGCGTGACGCGAAGATGCCGCCGCGCACGTCGGTGTCGGCTCCCAAGGGCGCGCCCAACGTGGTGATCGTCCTCATCGACGACCTGGGGTTCGGCGCCACCAGCACCTTCGGCGGCCCGATCAAGACCGAGGCGCTGGAACGGCTGGCGCAGAACGGCCTGCGCTACAACAACTTCCACACCACGGCGCTATCCTCGCCGACGCGCGCGGCGCTCAAGAGCGGCCGCAACCACCACACGGTGAACATGGCCTTCATCACCGAGATGGCGACCGGTTTCCCGGGCGCCACCGGACAGGTCCCGGACGCGGCCGCGCCGCTCGCCGAGACGCTGCGGTTGAACGGCTACTCGACGGGTGCCTTCGGCAAGTGGCACGAGACGGCCGCCTGGGAAACCAGCGTCGCCGGTCCGTACGACCGCTGGCCGACGCGCCAGGGCTTCGACAAGTTCTACGGCTTCCTCGGGGGCGAGACGAACCAGTGGGCGCCGTACCTGTACGACGGCGTCGCGCAGGTCGAGCTGCCGAACGACCCGAACTACCACTTCATGTCGGACATGACGGAGAAGGCGCGGGCCTGGATCAAGCACACGAAGGCCCTCGCGCCCGACAAGCCTTCCTTCGTCTACTTCGCGCCCGGCGCGACCCACGCGCCGCACCACGTGCCGAAGTCGTGGACCGAGCGCTGGAAGGGCAAGTTCGACCAGGGCTGGGACAAGCTTCGCGAGGAAACGCTGGCTCGCCAGATCGCCGCCGGCGTCGTGCCCCCGGGCACGAAGCTCGCCCCGAAGCCGCCCGCCATCAAGGACTGGGACAAGCTCACGGCGGACGAGAGGCGCCTTTTCGCGCGCCAGGCCGAGGTCTTCGCCGGGTTCGTCGAGTACACCGATCACGAGGTCGGTCGCATGCTCAAGGCATTCGACGAGGTCGGCCAGGGCGACAACACGCTGGTCTTCTACGTCGTCGGCGACAACGGCACGAGCGGCGAGGGCGGGCAGAACGGCATGTTCAACGAGTACACCTACTTCAACGGCGTGCCCGAGAAGGTCGAGGACATGCTGAAGCTCATGGACAAGTGGGGCGGCCCCGAGACCTACCCGCACATGGCGGCCGGCTGGGCCGTTGCGCTCAACGCGCCATTCGGCTGGATGAAGCAGGTGCCGTCCGACTTCGGCGGCACCCGCAATGGGCTGGTCGTGTCGTGGCCCAAGGGCATCAGGGCGAGGAACGAAATGCGCACCCAGTTCGGCCACGTGATCGACGTGGCACCAACCGTCCTGCAGGCGATCGGCCTGCCGGAGCCGAAGTCGGTCAACGGCGTGAAACAGATCCCGATGGAAGGCACGAGCCTCGCCTACACGTTCGCGGATGCGAAGGCGAAGGAGCGCCACACGACGCAGTACTTCGAGATCGCCGGCAACCGCGCCATCTATCACGACGGCTGGTATGCCCGCACGATCCACCGCGCGCCGTGGGAGCCGAAGCCGCGCCGGCCCCTCAAGGACGACTCGGCGTGGGAGCTCTACGACGTGCGCGCCGACTTCAGCCTCGGCAACGACCTCGCGGCGAAGAACCCGAAGAAGGTCGCCGAGCTGCAGGCCGTGTTCCTCAAGGAGGCCGCCAAGTACCACGTGCTGCCCATGGACGACCGCGTCTTCGAGCGCCTGAATGGCGCGGCCGTGGGACGTCCGGACCTGATGGCCGGGCGCACGTCGATCACGCTGGCGGAGGGCATGGCCGGCATGATGGAGGGCGTCTTCCCCAACGTGAAGAACCGTTCCAAGGTGATCACGGCCGAGATCGAGGTTCCCGCGACCGGTGGCAACGGCACCCTCATCGCCCAGGGCGGGCGCTTCGGCGGCTGGTCTCTCTACGTGAAGGACGGCGTGCCGGCGTACGACTACAACTTCCTCGGCCTGCAGCGCTTCTCGGTCGCTTCCGCCCAGCGGCTCTCGCCGGGCAGGCACACGCTCGTGTTCGACTTCGCCTACGACGGAGGCGGCCCGGCCAAGGGGGGCAAGGGCACGCTCACCGTGGATGGGCAGAAGGTCGGCGAGGGGCGCATCGGCGTCACGCAGCCGGGCATGTTCTCCGCCGACGAGACCGCCGACGTCGGCATCGACCTGGGCACGCCCGTGGTCGAGGCGATCGGCGCGGAAGCGAAGTCGCGGTTCACGGGGCGCATTCCGAAGCTCACGGTCGAGGTGAAATAGCCATCAGCGGGACCCTGGTGCCGATCGGCATCGCCAGAAAAGGAGAAACACAGTGCATTCAACCTCTCGCACGCGCCGGATGGCAGTGCTGATCCGTTGCTGCGCCTGCATCGCCGTGGCGGGCGCAACCCTCGCCGCGCAGGCACAGCCCGCGGGCATCGCCCCCGAGGCGCAGCGGCTCCTGAAGGCTTCGACCGACTTCCTCGCGAGCCAGCAGCAGCTCAGCGCCGACGCGCGCATCACGCTCGAGGTCGTGCTGAAGTCCGGGCAGAAGATCGAGTTCAACCACGCGGCCCGGCAATCGGTGCAAAGGCCCGACAAGCTGCGCGCCGAGCGCACCGGCGACCTGGTCGACCAGGTGTTCGTCTACGACGGCAAGTCGCTTACGCTGCACAACCCGAAGGAAAAGGTCTATGCCCAGGTCGCCGCGCCGGACTCGCTGGAAGGCATGTTCGACTTCGCGCGCACCCGGCTCGACATCGTCGCACCGGCAAGCGACCTGCTCTCCCGGAACGCCTACGACATCCTGATGGACGGTGTCACCGGCGGGTTCGTGGTCGGCAAGGCGGTGATCGAGGGCGCGCTCTGCGACCACCTGGCATTTCGCGCCCCGCACGTCGACATGCAGGTCTGGATCCAGCAGGGTGCGCAGCCGCTGCCGCGCAAGCTCGTGATCACCACGCGCGACGTGGTCAATGCTCCGCAGTTCGCCGTCACCGTGACCAAGTGGAACCTGAAGCCGACGTTCGACGCGCAGACCTTCGCCTTCACGCCGCCCGCCGGAGTGAAGAAGGTCGACTTCCTTCCTCGCTGATGCCCAGGAGACCCGCATGAAGAGAACCACTGTCCTCAAGGCCTTCGTCGTCGCGACGGCGCTGCCGCTGCTTTTCCTGGCGGATGTATCGCCCGGCTCCCGCCCAGGTGTCACGCTCGTACGAGACGCCCACGCCATCGTGGGTGCGCCCATGACGCCGATGTCCGTGGCCGGCGTGGCGCGGCGCACCACGGTCGTCGTCGCCTCCACGACGGCGGCGTCCGCGGCGACCGCGTCCGCTGCATCGCAGCAGCAGGCCGCCGCCAAGCAGCAGGCGGCCACGGCCCAGCAGCAGGCGGCCACCGCCCAGCAGCAGTCGGCTACCGCCCAGCAGCAGGCCGCCACGGCGCAGCAACAGGCCGCCGCTGCCCGCCCGCCCGGCGCTCCGGCGGTGGGCTCGATGGTCTCGGCCCTGCCCGCAGGGTGCCGCCCGGAAACCCGGAGCGGCGTCGAATACCAGAACTGTGGCGGCGTCTATTACCGGGCGGCGTTCCAGGGCAACAACCTGGTCTTCGTGGTGCAGTAGCCGGGTTCACGCGCCATCCATGCAAGGGAGAATCGAGTGAAACAAGGGCAATGGAGCGCGTGACGTCGGGCGGACTTCATGTCCTGGCCAAGCCCATCGGCTCGATCTGCGACATCGCCTGCGACTACTGCTTCTATCTCGAGAAGCGCGAGCTCTACCCGGGCAACGAGCGCTTCCGGATGCCGGACGAGGTGCTCGCGAAGTACGTCGAGCAGTACGTCGAAGCGCAGCCCACGCCGGTGGTCGAGTTCGTGTGGCACGGCGGCGAGCCGACGCTCCTGGGCATCGACTTCTACCGCCGCGTGGTCGAGCTGCAGAAGCCCTTCCGCGGTAGGAAGCAGATCCGCAACTCGCTGCAGACGAATGCGCTCGGCCTGGACGACGCGTGGTGCGCGTTCTTCAAGGAGAACGACTTCTTCGTCGGGGTGAGCCTCGACGGACCGCAGGAGATCCACGACCGCTATCGCAAGGACCGGCACGGCACCGGCACCTTCGAGCGCGTGATCGCCGGCGTGCGGCTCCTGCAGAAGCATGGCGTCGAGTTCAACGCGCTGGCCTGCGTGGGACGAGAGACGGCGTACAAGCCGCTCGAGGTCTACCGCTTCTTCAGGGACGCGGGCATCCGCTACCTCCAGTTCACGCCCATCGTCGAGCGCGAGCCGGACGGGCCGACCAAGGCCATCAAGCTGTGGCTCGCGCGCCCGGCAGTGCTCGACCGTCCGGAACCCAACACGAAGGTCACGCCATGGACGGTGGAGCCGGAGGCGTACGGCGACTTCCTCATCGCCATCTGCGAGGAATGGGTGCGCAAGGACGTGGGCACCACGTTCGTCATGAACTTCGAATGGGCCCTCACCGCATGGGTGGGCGAGCCCTCGCCGGTGTGCATTTTCTCGAGGACCTGCGGCCGGGCCGTGGCGTTGGAGCACGACGGCAGCGTCTTCGCCTGCGACCACTATGTCTATCCGGAATACCGGCTCGGCAACGTGCTCGAGGACGACCTCGGGCGGATGGTGGAGCGGTCGGTCGCGGGCGGCTTCGGCCCGCACAAGGAGAAGACGCTCCCGCGCTACTGCCGCGAGTGCGAGGTGAAGGAGGCGTGCTGGGGCGGGTGCCCCAAGCACCGCTTTGCGACCACGCCCGATGGCGAACCCGGCCTGCACTACCTGTGCGCCGGCTACAAGAAGTTCTTCCGGCACATCCGCAAGTACCTGCGCGCGATGGCCACCCTCCTGGACAACGACCTGCCGGTCGCGCTCGTCATGGACGCGACGAAGGGACCGCTGGTCGTCGCCACAGGGGGTAACAGGCATCCCGGGCAGTCGCCCGCGAACTCACCCACCAACGCAAAGGGAAACTCGCCATGAAGAGAAACCTGCTTGCCGCCTTCGCCACGCTTGCCCTCGGCGCCGTTCCCGCCCTCGCCCAGCACCACTGGGGCTACTCGGGCGAGGGCGGGCCGCAGAACTGGTCGAAGGTCGACGCGAAGAACGTGATGTGCGCGCTCGGCCGGAACCAGTCGCCCATCGACCTCGCCAACCTGGTCGAGGCGGACCTGAAGCCGCTCAAGCTCGACTACAAGGCGGGCGCCACGGAAGTCGTGAACAACGGCCACACGATCCAGGTGAATTACGCCCCCGGGAGCATGCTCGCGGTGGACGGCCGCCAATTCGAGCTGAAGCAGTTCCACTTCCACGCCCCCAGCGAGAACCGCATCGCGGGCAAGTCCTTCCCGATGGAAGGCCACCTCGTGCACGCGGACAAGGACGGCAACCTGGCCGTGCTCGCGGTGATGTTCGCCGATGGCGCCGCCAACCCGGTGCTCGAGAAGGCGTGGGCCGCGATGCCCGCGAAGGCGGGCGGCAAGGCGCCGCTGGCTGCGGGGATCAACGTCTCGGCGCTGCTGCCGGCCGACAGGGACTACTACCGCTTCAACGGCTCGCTCACCACGCCGCCTTGTTCCGAGGGCGTGGTCTGGCTGGTCGCCAAGAAGCCGGCGACGGCCAGCAAGGCGCAGCTCGAGCAGTTCGCGAAGACGGTCGGCTTCGCCAACAACCGTCCGATCCAGGCGGTGAACGCGCGTCCGGTGCTGCAATAGGAGGTCGCGGGCGGTTGCCGCCGATCGCTCTCCCGATTACGGCGGAGGCAAAGAAAAACGGCAGCCCGAGGGCTGCCGTTTCGATTGCTGCCGGGTGCTGGTTACAGCGGCTTGATCGCCGTGGCCTGCTTACCCTTGGGGCCCATCTTGACTTCGAACTCGACGCGCTGGTTTTCCTTCAGCGTCTTGAAGCCCGCAGCCTGGATTTCCGAGAAGTGCGCGAAGAGATCCTCGCCGCCGCCTTCCGGGGTGATGAAGCCGAAGCCCTTGGAGTCGTTGAACCACTTGACCGTTCCGGTTGCCATGTCGTAATTCCTTGTCTACAGATTGATGAAAAATGCGGGATGACCCGCGTACCGCAAGCGACACAGATTGACCAGACGGGAACTGAAAATAGGCGCCGGCAGGCCGGCGGTACTTGAGTAACTTCTGAGCAGGCTGAATCACCGCTGCGCCGGATGATACGCGAAAAGCGCCTGATGCGTCAGGGTTTTTTCGCCGCGGCCTCTTTCGCCTCGACGCTGTCCTGGTAGGTCCGCATCTGCTTGAGCCAGGGGGACCAGTCCATCGGGCCGTCCACGAATCGCTTCTGCAGGCTGGCCAGCACGTTGCCCCAGGCCTTGTCGAAATAGTCGTACGCCTGGTCCCATTGCCCGCCGTCGCCCCAGCCGCCGTGCGTGAGCCGGACCTCGGTCAAGCCCTCGCCCGCGGGCTTCATCCGCACGACGACGCTGGTGCGTTGGCGGCGCGCCTCGGCCAGGTGCGGCGGCGCGTTCCAGGTGAACGAGATCATCGCGTTGTCCTGCACGGCGAGCACCACCATGTCGTCGGCGCCCTTGGAGCCGGGCCTGGCGTAGGGATTGATGTAGACCTCGAATGGCCCGCCGGGCCGTGCCTCCACGCGGGCATCCGGGGCGAAGAACGACTTGATGCCCTCGCTCGTCGACCACGCCTTCCAGACTTCCTCCACGGGAGCCTTCACCGTGACGGTCTTCATGATCAGGCGCTCCTGCGCGGCGGCGGGAAGCAGCGCGAAGGTGCAGAGTACGGCGGCAAGCGTGGCTCTCATGGGATCGTTCCTCACGTCGGGTTGGGGACGGTTCTCCGGGACGGTTCCGGAGAACCGTCCCCGAAACCTGTCCCCAATACCTGTCCCGCCTATTTCAAGGGCCAGTTTTCGGATTTCGTCCTGGCGGGCAGCACGAATTCCAGGGCGCCGAACATCGCGTACAGGAGGCGCGCGCCGAAGGGCGGGCGGCCGGTCTCGACGATGGCCTTGAGGTTCTTCAGGATGAAGTCGCCGCCCTTCATCATCTCCTTCGCGGTGCCGGTGCCGGCCGGGATGTTCTCCACGGTGAGCGTCACCTCGACGCCGCCGGCGACCTTCTTCAGGTCGTAGACCACGGTGCAGTAGGGGTCGTCGTATTGCGTGAAGCGGTGCGTGTGCGCGAAGCGCGCGGGCGGATCGTGCTCGACCACCTCGCCGATCACCACCGCATGCCTGCCGCTCACCGTGCGCATCTGCATCTTGCGGCCGCGCACCAGGCCGGGCGCGTCGAGCGTCAGCATGGAATTGAATACGGCGCCCTGCGGCTCGCCCGTCTTGGTGAGCTCGCGGAAGACCGCCTCCAGGGTGCCGTCGATGACGATCCGGAATACCGCCTTGTTCGCTTCAGCCACGTGCGCCTCCCTTCGCTCGGGTCAGGGGAACCGGGGCGTTCTCGAGCCGGTATTTCATGCGCGCGAGACGCCCCGCCCAGTAGTCGCTGAACTCGGTGGTCCAGCGGTCGTAGATCATGTGGATCGGCACCGGGTTGAACCACAGCCGCCGCTCGCGCCCGGCCTTCTCGGAGAGCACGAGATTCGCGTGCTCCAGCGCCGCCAGGTGCTTCATCACCGCGATGCGGCCGATGTCGAAGAAGTCGCACACGCGGCTCACGTTGCAGCCCGGCTCCTTCTTGAGGATGTCGAGGATGCGCCGCCGCGGCTCGCTTGCGAGCGCGGAGAAGACGGCATCCATTTCGTCGGGTTTCATCGCGGCCAGGTCCAATAGGTAACCTAAAGGTGACATGATTGCGGTGGGCCTGTCAAGCAGCGGAACGCCCTCCGGGGATGATCCGTTACAATTTCGACCAGCACCGGCCAGTATCGGCCGGCCGCTTCCCGCAAGGACTCCCGTCATGCCCCCGAATTTCGCCCGCAACAGGCTTGCCATTGCACCGGCCGCATGGCTGCTCGCCGCCTGCGGCCCCCAGGGCGGCCCGCCGCCCGGCGGATTCCCGCCCGCCGTGGTGGCCATCCAGGTGGTGAAGCCCGTCACCGCGCCGGTGGAATTCGAGTTCCCCGCCCAGCTGGCCGGCTCGCGCGAGGTCGAGGTGCGCGCGCGCGTCACCGGCATCCTGCAGAAGCGCAACTTCGAGGAGGGCGCCAACGTGCGCGCGGGACAATCGCTCTTCCTCATCGACCCGGCGCCCTTCGCGGTGGCCGTGTCGCGCGCGGAAGCCGAACTCGCGAGCGCCGAGGCGAGCCTTGCGCAGGCCACGCGCAACGTGAAGCGCTACAAGCCGCTATACGAGGCGAGGGCCGCGTCGCAGAAGGACCATGACGATGCCGTGTCCGCCGAGGAAGTCGCGGCGGCCAACGTGAAAAGCGCGAAGGCGAGGCTCGACGAAGCGCGCCTGAACCTCGCGTACACGAAGGTCGAGTCGCCCATTTCGGGCGTCACCAGCCGCGCGCTGAAGAGCGAAGGAAGCCTCGTCTCCGGCGCCGACGTGTTGCTCACGACCGTCACGCAGACCGACCCCATGTACGCGAATTTCGGGCTGTCCGAGGCCGAGCTGACGCGCTTCAGGCGCGAAGCCGCCGCCGGCACGCTCATCGTCCCGAAGGATGGCCGCTTCGAGGTCGCCGTGCGCTTCGAGGATGGCACGAGCTACGCAAGCGCGGGCCGGCTCGCCTATTCCGACGTGCGCTTCTCCGCCACCACCGGCACCTCCGACGCGCGCGCCGAGCTGCCCAACGCCGCCGGCGACCTGCGCCCGGGCCAGTTCGTGCGCGTGATCCTGCGCGGCGCGACGCGGCCGGCGGCGATCACGGTTCCGCAGCGCGCGGTGATGGAGGGCCCGCAAGGCAAGATGGTCTACGTGCTCGGGCCGGACGGGAAGGCGCTGCCGCGGCCCGTCGTGGTCGGCGAATGGAGCGGAGCCGACTGGGTCATCGCCTCGGGCCTCGCGGCGGGCGACAAGGTGATCGTGGAAGGGCTCATGAAGGTCTTTCCCGGCGCCGCGGTGCAGGTGGGCGTTCCGAACGCGAAGAAGTAGCGGGAGAGCGCCGCCATGTTCTCCCGCTTCTTCATCGACCGCCCGATCTTCGCGGCAGTCCTGTCGATCTTCATCGTCATCGCCGGCCTCGCGGGCATGCGCGCGCTGCCCATCGCGCAGTACCCGGAGATCGCCCCGCCGATGGTGCTGGTGCGCGCGGTCTATCCCGGCGCCTCGGCCGAGGTGATCGAGCAGAGCGTGGCCGCGCCGATCGAGAACGCCATCAACGGCATCGAGGACATGCTCTACATGTCGAGCGTCTCCTCGGCCAACGGCGTGGTCGAGATCCAGGTCACCTTCAACATCGGCGCGGACGTGGACAAGGCGGCGCTCAACGTGAACAACCGCGTGAAGCTGGCCGAGCCGCGCCTGCCGCTGGAGGTCCGGCGCCAGGGCGTGCAGGTGGAGAAGGGGTCGTCCGCCTTCCTGCAGGTGCTCGCGTTCTTCTCCCCGGACGGCCGCTACGACGACTTCTACACCTCCAACTACGTCACGCTCAACGTCCTCGATCGCCTCAAGCGCATCCCCGGCACGACCAACGTGCAGATCTTCGGCGCCAAGGACTACGCGATGCGCATCTGGGTGCGCCCGGACCGCCTGGCGCAGCTGAAGCTCGCGCCCGGCGACATCGTCCGCGCCATCAACGAGCAGAACGCGCAGTTCGCCGCCGGCAAGGTGGGCGAGCCGCCCACCGGCGGCGCGCAGGAAGTGGTCTACAACGTCACCACGCCGGGGCGCCTGGCGGAGCCGAGGCAGTTCGAGGAGATCATCCTGCGTTCCAACCCGGACGGCTCGCGCCTGCGCCTGAAGGACGTGGCCCGCGTCGAGCTCGCCTCCAAGGACTACTCCTTCATCGGCAAGTACAACGGCAAGCCGGCCACCCTGGTGGGCATCTTCCTGCAGCCCGGCGCCAACGCCCTCGACGTGGCCAAGGAGGTCAAGTCGACCGTCGGCGAGCTGGCCAAGGGCTTCCCGCAGGGACTTTCCTTTTCCGTCCCGTACGACACGACGCGTTTCGTCGAGGTCTCCATCCGCGAGGTGATGATCACGCTCGCCGAGGCGATGGCGCTCGTCTTCCTCGTGGTCTTCGTCTTCCTGCAGAACTGGCGCGCGACCCTGATCCCGTTCGCCGCGGTGCCGGTGTCGCTCATCGGCACCTTCGCCGGCCTCATGGTGCTGGGCTATTCGATCAACACGCTGACCCTCTTCGGCATGGTGCTCGCCATCGGCATCGTCGTCGACGACGCCATCGTGGTGCTGGAGAACGTCGAGCGCATCATGCACGAGGAGCACCTCGGCGCACGCGAGGCGGCGATCAAGGCGATGCGCGAGGTGACGGGGCCGGTGGTCGCCATCGTGCTCGTGCTCTGCGCGGTGTTCATCCCCATCGCCTTCCTCGGCGGACTCACCGGCGAGCTCTACCGCCAGTTCGCGGTGACCATCTCGATCGCCGTGGTGATCTCGGGCATCGTCGCCCTGACGCTCACGCCGACGCTGTGCGTGGCGATCATGAAGCGCGAGCACAGGCAGCCGGGGCGCTTCTTCCAGGCCTTCAACCGCTGGTTCGCGCGCACGACGGACCGCTACGAGAATGGAGTCGCCTGGATGATCCGGCGCGGCGGGATCGCGCTCGTCCTCTTCGCGGGCATGGTCGCCATCGCCGCGGGCCTGTGGCGGGCGACGCCGGGCTCGCTGGTGCCCGACGAGGACCAGGGCTTCTACATCGCCGCCGTGGTGCTGCCCGACGGCTCCACGCTCGAGCGCACCGACAAGGTCACCGGGCAGGTGGTGGAGGCGATCCGCTCCAACCCGTTCAACGAGGACGTGGTCGCCTTCACCGGCTTCGACTTCCTCGGCGGCACCTTCCGCGAGAACGCGACCACCATCTTCGCCGCCCAGACGCACTGGGACCGGCGGCCGGTGCCGGTCGGCGCGCTGGTCGGCGAGTTCTACGGGAAGACCGCGCACATCAAGAAAGGGCTGGCGCTCGCCTTCCCGCCGCCGGCGATCTTCGGGCTCGGGGCCGCGGGCGGGTTCGAGCTGTACATCCAGAACCGCGGCGACGCGGGATCGAAGCGCCTGGCCGAAGTGTCGCAGGCGTTCCTCGCGGCGACGGCGCAGAGCCCGCTGTTGAGCCAGGTCAACACCCTGTGGCGGCCCAACGTGCCGCAGTTGCGGGTGGACGTCGACCGCGAGAAGGCGAGGAGCCTGGGCGTTCCCGTCGACGAGATCTACAACGCCCTCGGCGCCACGCTCGGCGCCTACTACGTCAACGACTTCA
>CAZOIB010000135.1:0-5458 GCA_964579785.1 uncultured Lysobacter sp.
TCTCGGCGATGCCGCCCGCGTTGTCCGTGATCGGGCCGTAGGCGTCGAGTGCGACGATGATGCCCGCCATGGAAAGCATCGAGGTCGCCGCGACGGCGATGCCGTAAAGGCCGGCCAGCGCGTACGCAGCCCAGATCGCGAGGCACACCGACAGCACCGGCCACGCGGTGGAGCGCATGGACACGCCGATGCCCGCGATGATGTTCGTGGCGTGACCCTTGGTCGAGGCTTCCGCGACGTGCCGCACCGGTCCGAAGTCGGTGCCCGTGTAGTACTCGGTGATGATCACCATGAGCGCGGTGAGGACGAGGCCGACGACGGACGCCCCCCAGAGATTCACCACCGTCAGGTGCGGGTACGCCGCGACGACGTCCTTCATCATCCAGCCGGTGACGAAGTAGAAGGCCACCAGCGAGATGAGGCCCGCGACGATGAGGCCGCGGTACAGGGCGTTCATGATCTTGCCGCCCTGGGCCGTCTTGACGAAGTAGACGCCGATGATCGAGGCGATGATCGACACGCCGCCCAGCACCAGCGGATAGGTGACGACATTGCCCACGACGGCGGGGCTGGGCAGGAGGAGTGCGCCCAGCACCATCGTCGCGATGATCGTCACCGCGTAGGTCTCGAAGAGGTCCGCGGCCATGCCGGCGCAATCCCCCACGTTGTCGCCCACGTTGTCGGCGATCACCGCCGGGTTGCGCGGATCGTCCTCGGGGATGCCGGCTTCCACCTTGCCCACGAGGTCGGCGCCCACGTCGGCGCCCTTGGTGAAGATGCCGCCGCCCAGACGCGCGAAGATGGAGATGAGGGAGGAGCCGAAGGCAAGCCCGATGAGCGGCTTCACGATGTCGCTCATCTTCGCCTCGTGCCCCGACGAGCCCTGCAGCAGCAGGAAGAAGGCAGTGACCGAAAGCAGGCCCAGGCCGACGACCAGGAGGCCGGTGACCGCGCCGCCCTTGAAGGCGATGTCGAGCGCCGGGCCGATGCCGCGGCGCGCGGCTTCCGCCGTGCGCACGTTGGCGCGCACCGACACGTTCATGCCGATGTAGCCCGCCGCGCCCGAGGCGATGGCCCCGATCGCGAAGCCGAGCGCGGTGCGCGTGCCGAGCAGGAACCAGATGACGGCGCAGAGCACGGCGCCCACCATGCCGATGGTCATGTACTGGCGGTTCAGGTAGGCCTTGGCGCCGGCCTGGATGGCGGCGGCGATCTCGCGCATGCGGTCGTTGCCGTCCGGCTGCGCGAGGATCCATTTCGCGGTCCAGGCGCCGTAGAGCAGCGCGACTGCGGAGCAGGCGAGCGCCAGTATGATTGCTGTGTTCAACATCTCACTTCTCCTTAGAGCTTCGTGGTTTTCCGAGGGTGTTGCGGCCGCCTACGCTTTCGTGGCGAAGGCGGTCCTGATCTTCTTCGGCACGGCCGGGTTCTTCAGCCGCACGTACCGGGGCAGGCCCTTCTCGAAGGGCGGGAAGGCTTCGCCGGCGATGAGCGGCTCGAGATAGTTGCGGCACTTGCGCGTGATGTGGAAGCCGTCCGGGGTGATGAAGTCGCGCGGCATCTTCTTCTCGACGTTGGCCACGTCCTCGAGCCTGGCCACGCCGATCTTCCACCGGTAGGGCCGGCCGCTCACGCGAACGATCGTCGGCATGACGCCGGACACGCCCTTCACCGCGAGCTCGACCGCGGCCTTGCCCACGGCATAGCTTTGCTCGAGGTCGGTCTTCGAGGCGATGTGGCGCGCGGAACGCTGCAGGTAGTCGGCCACCGCCCAGTGGTACTTGTAGCCGAGCTTCGCCTTCACGAGGTTGGCGATCATCGGCGCCACGCCGCCCAGCTGCGCGTGCCCGAACGCATCCTTGAGTCCGGACTCGGAAAGGAAGCGGCCGTCGCGGTCCTGCAGGCCCTCGGAGACGCCGATGGCGCAATAGCCGTGGCGCTTCACGCACGCGTCCACCTTGGCGAGGAAGGCCGCCTCGTCGAACGCGATCTCCGGAAAGAGCAGGACATGCGGCGCCTCGTCGGCGCGCGTGCTCGCCAGCCCCACGGCGGCCGTGATCCAGCCGGCGTGCCGGCCCATCACCTCGAGCACGAACACCTTGGTCGAGGTCGAGGCCATCGACGCGACGTCGATGCCCGCCTCGCGCATGCTGGTCGCGACGTACTTGGCCACCGAGCCGAAGCCGGGGCAGGTGTCGGTGATCGGCAGGTCGTTGTCGATCGTCTTCGGCACGTGCACGGCGACGAGCGGATAGCCCGTCGCGGTGGCCATCCGCGCCACCTTGAGGCAGGTGTCGGCCGAGTCGTTGCCGCCGTTGTAGAAGAAGTAGCCGATGTCGTGGGCGCGGAAGACCTCGAGCAGGCGCTCGTACTCGTGCCCGCCCTTGTCCGGCCCCTTCAGCTTGTAGCGGCACGACCCGAAGGCGCCGCCCGGCGTGTGCAGGAGCGCGCGGATGGCCGCGGCCGGCTCGCGGCTGGTGTCGATCAGGTCCTCGGTGAGCGCGCCGATGATGCCGTTCCTGCCGGCATAGACCTTGCCGATCTTCGACTTGTGCCTGCGCGCGGTCTCGATGACGCCGGCGGCACTCGCGTTGATCACCGCGGTGACACCGCCGGACTGGGCATAGAAAGCGTTCCTGGGCATGGTGGTGGGAAGTTCAGTTGTCGGCAGTGTCGAAGCTTTACCCAAGAGCGGCGAAGATGCGGTCGCGAACCTGCTCCACGGTCCCGTCGCCCGGAATGCGGTGGCAACGCGGGGCACGCTTGTCGCCGCTGGCCGACCACCGCGCGTAGAACTCGACCAGGGGCACGGTCTGCTGGTGATAGATCACCAGCCGCTTCTTGACCGTCTCCTCCTTGTCGTCTTCGCGCTGGATGAGGTCCTCGCCGGTCGCGTCGTCCTTCCCGGACACCTTGGGCGGGTTGTACTTGACATGGTAGGTGCGCCCGGACGGCAGGTGGACGCGCCGGCCCGACATGCGGTCGATGATGGCGCCATCCTCGACCGCGATCTCGACCACGTGGTCGACGTCGATTCCCGAGCCCTTCAGGGCCTCGGCCTGGGGAATCGTGCGTGGAAAGCCGTCGAAGAGGAACCCGCGCGCGCAGTCGGGAGCCTGGATGCGCTGCTTCACCAGGGCCACGATGATGTCGTCGGAGACGAGCTCGCCGCGGTCCATGATGGCCTTGGCCGCGAGGCCCTGGGCGGTGCCCGCCTTCACGGCCGCACGCAGCATGTCTCCGGTGGAAATCTGGGGGATCAGGTACTTCTGCGTGATGTAGCCGGCCTGGGTGCCCTTGCCGGCGCCCGGACCACCCAACAAGATCAGGCGCATGGGCCTGCCTCCCCTTTGAGGGTTTCTTTCGGAAAAAGCACGCGATTATCGCCGCCCCGGGTGTACCGGGTCAAACCCGGGAATATCCTAATCAAGGGGGTATCCAGCACCACTCAGGCCTGCGCCGCCGCGAAGGCCCGGCGCACGCGCTCCAGATCCTCGGGGGTATCGACGCCGGCTTCCACGGGCTCGGCCCAGTGGGCCAGCACGATGCGGTGCCCGTGCCCGAGGGCGCGCAGCTGCTCGAGAGCCTCGAAGCGTTCCGCGGGTGTCTGCGCAAGCCCGGCGAACTCGCGCAGGTAGCTCACGCGGTAGGCATAGATGCCGATGTGGCGCAGCGCCGGAAACCCCGGCGGCAGCCGGTCCGTGGCGGCAGCGAAGGCATCCCGCGCGTACGGAATGGGCGCCCGGGAGAAGTAGGTCGCGTTTCCCGCGGCATCGCCGACCACCTTCACCACGTTGGGGTCGAAGAAAGCGGCGGCATTGGCGATGGGGTGCACCGCGGTCGCGATCGACGCTCCGGGCGACTCGATCAGCCGGCCGGCGACCGTCCGCACGAGGCGCGGGTCGATGAGCGGCTCGTCACCCTGGACATTCACCACGACCTCGTCGTCCGCGAGTCCGAGGATGGCCACCGCCTGCGCGAGGCGGTCGGTGCCGGTCGGGTGCGCCGCGGCGGTCATGCACACGCGCCAGCCCAGCGCGGTCATCGCGTCGGCGATCTCGGCATGGTCCGTGGCGATGACGACTTCGCTCGCCCCGCTCGCCACCGCCCGTTCCGCGACGCGGGCCAGCATCGGCTTGCCGGCGATGTCGGCGAGCATCTTGCCCGGGAGCCGCGTGGAACGCAGGCGCGCCGGGATGATGACCCGGAATGCGGTGGGGATCACCATGAAAGTTTCGGGAAAGGCTCGCCGGCTCGTTCCTCGACCACCTCAGGCCTCTTCCTCCGGGCCGAGCTTGCGCGCCTCCTCCTCGAGCATGACGGGGATGTCGTCGCGCACGGGAAAGGCGAGGCGATCGGCGCGACAGACGAGCTCGTGCTCCTCGCGCCGGTGCACCAGGGGGCCCTTGCAGATCGGGCAGACGAGGATCTCGAGCAGTTTGGGGTCCATCAGGGGCGTGTCCGGGCGGCGAGGCGATCGAGAAGGAAAGCGCCGAAGTCCGGCGGCAGGACCGCCTCGACGCGCAGGAACCAGATTCGCGCATCCGCGAATGCTGCGCATTTTACGGCATCCTTTTCCGTCATGACGACCGCCTCCACGCCGGCGAAGCGCAGGTCGCCCGGCTGGAAATGGTGGTGGTCGGGAAACGGGTGGCGTTCGGCGACGACGCCGAGCCGGGCAAGATGGTCGAAGTAGCGCGACGGGTTGCCGATTCCCGCCACCGCCGCAATGCGGCGCCCGCGCGCGGCAAGCACGAATTCCGCCGGCGCCAGGTCCTGGCCGGCGAAGGAGACGAAACGCTCGCCTCCCAGCGTCATCGCGAACTGGCGCGTCGTGCTGATCTCCCCGGTGCTGCCGCCGTTCACGACGACCGCGTCCACGCTGCGCAGCCGCGCGACCGGCTCGCGAAGCGGCCCGGCCGGCAGCGGCAGCCCGTTGCCGAAGCGGCGCTCGCCATCGACCACGGCGATCTCCACGTCGCGTGCGAGCGCGTAATGCTGCAGGCCGTCGTCGCTCACCAGCACGTCGACCTCGGGGTGCGCGGCGAGCAGGGCGCGTGCCGCGGCCGGCCGGTCGGGAGAGAGGTAGACGGGCACGCCGGTGCGCCGCGCGATCAGCACCGGCTCGTCGCCGAAATGCTCCGGGGTGGCCACCCCGGGAAGGACACGCACGACGCCCCGCGGATCGGCATCGGTGGGCGGGACGCGCCCGTAGCCGCGCGAGACCACGCCCGGATTGCGCCCGGCGGCCCGGAGCAGGTCGACGACGGCGATCACCAGCGGCGTCTTGCCGGTGCCGCCCGCCGTGATGTTGCCCACCACCACCACGGGAACGGACGCCCGCCAGGAACGCAGGATGCCGTGGCGGTAGAGTGCCCGGCGGATCGCGGCAAGCGCCCGGAAGAGGAGTGCGAACGGCAGCAGGATGAGCGCGCCGCCGCCGAGACGCTGCCATTCC
>CAZOIB010000136.1:0-13941 GCA_964579785.1 uncultured Lysobacter sp.
CATCAAGAGCGACAAGTGGATCCGCCGCATGGCGGCCAGCCACCGGCTGATCGAGCCCTTCGAACCCGGTCAGGTGCGCGAGGTCGACGGCCGCCGCATCGTCTCCTACGGCACGTCGAGCTACGGCTACGACATCCGCTGCTCGCGCGAATTCAAGATCTTCACCAACATCAACGCGACGATCGTCGACCCGAAGAATTTCGACGAGAAATCGTTCGTCAACTTCGAGGGCGACGTGTGCATCATCCCGCCCAATTCCTTCGCGCTCGCCCGCACGGTGGAGTACTTCCGCATCCCCAGGAACGTCCTCACGGTCTGCCTGGGGAAGTCGACATACGCCCGCTGCGGCATCATCGTGAACGTGACGCCGTTCGAGCCGGAGTGGGAGGGCTACGTCACCCTCGAGTTCTCCAACACGACGCCGCTGCCGGCCAAGATCTACGCCGGCGAGGGCTGCGCGCAGGTGATCTTCTTCGAGTCCGACGAGGTCTGCGAGACTTCCTATCGCGACCGGGGCGGAAAGTACCAGGGCCAGCAGGGCGTCACGCTGCCGAAAATGTGACTTTTTTCGCCCCCGGGCAGGTTGCCCGCGGCCAAAGTCCCACAACCTTGACCAAAAACCGCAGCGGGCGCCTCGATTTGCCCTATACTGCGCGCATTTTTCGCCCCCTGACGGCCGCAGGGGCCGCCTCGCACGGCGCCCCGAACACCGGTCACGAAAGACATCGATGCCCCGAGCCGTAGTCAAGAAACTCCGCCCCACGCCGGAGTTTCCCCTCGATACGCACCCGGAAGTCAGCCTCGACTTCGGCGCCGTCAAGCAGTACCTCGCCCGGCACCCGTACAGGAAGCCGGTCCTCCTCGTCGACCTGGACATCGTGCGCACCAAGACGCGGCGCTTCCGTGCGGCACTGCCGCGCGTGCGGCCGCACTTCGCCGTCAAGGCCAACCCCGACCCGCGCGTGCTGAAGGTGCTGATGCAGGAGGGCGCCGGGTTCGAGATCGCCTCGATCGCGGAACTGGATCTCCTCCTCACGCTCGGCGTGCCCGTCGCGGAGATCTTCTATTCCAACCCGATGAAGTCGCGCGCCTACCTCGAGTACGCGTCGGCCAAGGGCGTGGAGTGGTTCGTGGTCGATTCCGTCGAGGAGATCGTCAAGGTGCAGTCGGTCAAGGCCGACGCCAAGCTCTACCTGCGCATCGATGCACCGAACATCGGCAGCGACTGGCCGCTCGCCGGCAAGTTCGGCGCGCACATGAACGACATCCCCGAACTCATCGAGGCCGCGGTCTCCTGCAAGGCGGATCTCGCGGGCATCACGTTCCACGTGGGCTCGCAATGCCTCAACCCGGAGAACTGGCGCGTGGGCATGGAGAGGGCGCGCAAGGTCTTTGCGGCCATGCGCCAGGCCGGGCTCAACCCGCGCCTGCTGAACCTGGGCGGCGGCTACCCCGTGCGCCACGTGAAGCCGATTCCCTCGATGGAAACGATCGCGGAGGTCATCAACAAGGAACTGCGCCACTTCGGCCCTGAGATCCAGGTGATCGCCGAGCCGGGCCGCTACCTCGTTTCGGACGCCGGCTACTTCATCTGCCGCGTGGTGGGCACCGCGACCCGCAACGGCCAGCGCTGGATGTACTGGGACGCCGGCGTCTTCGGCGGCGTCATCGAGACGACCGAAGGCCTGCGCTACAACCTCTACACGGATCGCGATGGCGAACCGGTGGCGTGGAACGTGGCCGGCCCCACCTGCGACTCGGTGGACGTGGTGATGCGCGACGAGCTGCTTCCCGCCGACCTGCAGGAAAACGACTTCATCTTCATCAAGAACGCCGGCGCCTACACCACGGCCTACGCCTCCAACTTCAACGGCTTCCCCCTGCCCGAGGTGGCTGTCCTCGGCACGGCGTGAACGGGCGCTGAACCGGCGCCCCGGCGATACCCACGTGGCGCAGGACTTCTGGGCTTCCAGCGGGTTCCGGCACCTGGCCCGCAATGCCGAAGGCTGGCTCGCCCCCGGCGACGACTACCTGCGGCATTTCCTGTCCCGCCCGGAGCTCGTGCCGCCACCAGAGGCGGGTCCGGGCGAGCGTCACCTGCATGCCCGTCTCCTCGAGAAGCCGCGCCTGGCTGTCGTCCCGGCCGACCTCGCAGCCGTCGAGGACGCGGACGCGCGCGAGAACTGGACGGAGTTCCTCAAGTTCCGCGACCGGCTGCTGGCCGCCGGCTCGCTCGAGGCGTGCTACGTCGACCAGTTCCGCGGCAGGCCGGTCGAGATCGCGCCGCCGTTCCTCGACGTGCTCGCCCAGGGCATCGTCCGCGGCCTGCTCGAGGGCACGGCGGACCCGTGGCTCGCCCGCGCGGGCGAGCTCTTCTTCCGCCCGCAGCGCGTGAGCATCGAGGGAGGGCAGGTCCTGGCGGCCGACGCGTCCACCATAGAGGCCTACGCGGAGACGGGCGGCTTCGGCAACCTCGGGCGCCTCATCAAGCAGCAGCAGACCCCGGTGGCGACGGTGAAGATGGACATCCTCAACGCCGAGAACGCCCCGTTCTACTTCCTGCGCGACGAGCTCTTCTCCTTCCTGCTCGACCTCACGCCGGGACGCGAGGGGGCGCGGGCATTGGCGACGGTCCTCGAGCGGTGGCTGGCGCACCTTGCGGGCGTGCGGGTCGCGATCGAGCCGGTCGAGCGCGTCGCGGACGAGCGTTGGCGCTGGCACACCGGGCTCGACGTGGAGTCCTCGGCCATCCTCAACGCGCTCTATCGCGGCGAGTCCGTTCCCGACGAAGTGCGGGCGCGGCTGGCGACGCTCTTTCGCCTCACCTTCAGCGACGCGGCCGATGCGCGCCGCGAGGCGGCGGGCCGACCCGTCTACCTCGGCCTCGCCTTTCGCGAAGACCACACCCTGCGCATGAAGCCGCAGAACCTGCTGGTGAACCTGCCGCTCGCGCGGGCAAGCTGACCGGGGCCCGCGCGGTAGAATGCCTCTTTCCACGTGAGGCGGTTGCGGCGATGACGACGGTGAGCGAGAACACGGGCACCTTCATGCTCGGCAAGGAGCTGGACCTGCTGATGACCGAGCGCGCGCACCTGCTGCGGGTGGCCGGTGCGGCCGCGCAGTTCGTGGCGCTCATGGAAAGCGGGAAGCTGCCGGAATCCGTGGCCACCGAAGCCGATCTCCTCGCCGAGAGCGTCAATGCGCTGCGCGAGGACACGCTGCGCGACGCGCTCGCGGCCATCACCCGTTCCCGCTAGGAGGCCTGCCGTGAACTCCGAGATTGTCGACGCTGCGGGCGCCGTCACCTGGTCCGACGTCGAGTCGGCCGCGCAGCGCCTGCATGGCGTGGCGCACCGCACGCCCGTGATGACCTCCCGCAGCTTCGACGCACGCACCGGGACGAGGGCCTTCTTCAAGTGCGAGAACTTCCAGCGCATGGGGGCCTTCAAGTTTCGCGGCGCCTACAACGCGCTGTCGCGGCTTGCGCCCGATGCGGCCAGGCGTGGCGTGGTGGCATTTTCCTCGGGCAACCACGCACAGGCCGTGGCGCTCGCGGGGCAACTCCTCGGCATCCCGGCGACGATCGTGATGCCCGCCGATGCGCCCCTCGTGAAGATGGACGCAACCCGCGGTTACGGCGCCGAGGTGATCACCTACGACCGCGCAGCCGGCCAGGACCGCGAGAAGTTCGCCGCGGGCATCGCCGCGGAGCGCGGGGCTACCCTCATCCCGCCATTCGATCATGCGCACGTGATCGCGGGGCAGGGCACCGCGGCCAAGGAGCTGCTGGAAGAGACGGGACCGCTCGACTGGCTCTTCGTCTGTTGCGGCGGCGGCGGACTCCTGTCGGGCTGCGCCGTGGCCGCGCGCCACCTGTCGCCTGGGATCCGGGTCGTCGGCGTGGAGCCGGAAGCCGGCGACGACGCCGCACGCTCGTTCCGGACGAAGACGCTGCAGCGTGTCGAGGATCCGCGCACCATCGCCGACGGCGCGCGCACGCAGTCACTCGGCAAGCTCACCTTTCCGCTGGTCCTCGCCAACGTCCACGACTTCCTCACCGTGAGCGACGCGGAGCTGGTGGAGGCCATGCGCTTCCTGTGGGAGCGGATGAAGCTCGTGGTCGAACCCACCGGCGCCCTGGCGACGGCGGGCGTGCTCTCCGGCCGGCTCGACACCCGCGGCGCGCGCATCGGCGTGATCCTCTCCGGCGGCAACGTCGACCTGCGCGCGGCAGCCAAGCTGTTCGCGTGAGCCGGGCGCACGCCTTGCTGCCGCCGCGCATCCCGAGGCGGGGATCCGCAGCCTGGCAGTGGATCGGCAACCGGGTCCTGCGCCTCGGCGGATGGCGGCTCGACGGGCAATTCCCCGATGTGCCGAAACTCGTGGTCGCCGTGGCGCCGCACACGTCCAACTGGGACTTCCTCTATGGTGCGGCAGCGATGTTCGCGCTCGACCTGCGCGCCTCCTTCATCGGGAAGCACACGCTGTTCGTGTGGCCGTTCTCGCGCTTCCTGCGCTGGATGGGCGGCATTCCGGTCGATCGGTCCACGTCCCACGGCGTCGTGGATGACACCGTGGCGGCGTTTCGGGACTCCGCGTCGCTCGTGCTGGCGATCGCGCCCGAGGGCACGCGCAGGAAGGTGGACCGGTACCGCACCGGCTTCCTGCGCATCGCGCAGGGTGCCGGCGTGCCGATCCTGCTCGTCGGGCTCGATTACGGGTCGCGGTGCATCCGCATCGGTCCTGCTTTTGCTGTCGGGGAGGACATCGAAGCCGAGCGCGTTCGCGTCGAGGCCCATTTCGCCCGCATTCCCGGCAGGCACCCGCAGTGAACTTCGCTCCCGGTCGCGCCGCCTGGTGACCCGGTGCGGTGCGGCAGTGCACCAGAATGGGCACCATGCCGAACGCAGCCAAGCCCGAAAAGAGATGGCAAGCAACTGAAAATGTTATGAAATCGTTAGCCGTCTCGATCTGGCACGATACATGCTGCATATGCGATGCCGGCGCGCGTCATGGCGCGCCGGCAGTTTCTCCTCCGAGAGCGGTTTTTACCCGCCGGCAACCCCGGCGGGTTTTTTTTTGGCACTGACGACCGCGCCTGAAAAAAAGCCCGCCGAAAGGCGGGCTTCGTGATTCGTGCGGCGAGTCCCGGTCAGTCGGCGTACACGCCTGCCTTCTTGATGATCGGCGCCCACTTGTCCACTTCCGCCTTGAGGTGCTTTGCCAGCGCCGCGGGCGTTGCCTGGTCCTGCGGTACCGGTTCCGTACCCAGATCGGCGAACTTGGACACCACGGACTGGTCCTGGAGCGCCTTCTGCAGGGCGTTCGTCAGCTTGTCGATCGCCGGCTTCGGCGTTCCCTTCGGTGCCCACAGGCCGTGCCAGATGCCGACCTGGAAGCCGGGGATGCCGGACTCCTGGACCGTCGGCAGGTCGGGAAGCGCCTTGATGCGCGCTTTCGTGGTCACCGAGTAGGCCTTGACCTTGCCGCCGCGGATCTGCGGCGTCGTGTTGGTCGTCTGGTCGCACATGAAGTCGACCTGGCCGCCGATGAGATCGGTCATCGCCGGCCCCGTGCCCTTGTAGGGCACCGTGGTGAGGTCCGCCTGGATGGCGCTCATCAGGAGCATTCCGCAAAGGTGCGAGGCGGCGCCGATGCCGGCGTTGGCGTAGGTGACCTTGTCCTTGTTCGCCTTCACGTAGGCGATGAGTTCCTTCATGTCCTTGGGCGGGAAGTCCTTGCGGGCGATGAAGGTCATCGGCACGTCGGTGATGAGGCCGATGGGCTCGAGGTCGGTGACGGGGTTGTAGCCGAGGTTGCGGTACAGCGAAACGCTGGTCGAGATGCCGATGTGCATGAGCACGAGCGTGTAGCCATCCGGCTTGGACGCGGCCACTTTTTTCGGTCCGATGGTGCCGCCGGCGCCGGCCACGTTTTCGACGATGACCGTCTGGCCGAGGGTGCCTGTCATCGACTTCGCGACGAGTCGCGCCACCGTGTCGGTGGGGCCGCCGGCCGCGAAAGGAACGACGATCGAGATCGTGCGGTTGGGGAAGTCCTGTGCAACGACGACTGTGGATGTGACGAGGGCCGCGATCGCGACCAGCAGCTTGCGATACATCATTTCCTCCTTTGGCGATTGAACGTTTGGTTGCACTCCGGCCGGTCGCTCGCCGGCTTCCGCTCGCGATTATCTCCCGATTCCCCGTCCGGGAAGGGGGCGGGGCTCCTATAATTCGTCCACTTTCCGGAGGATCGTTTGATTCTAGTGACAGTTCTGGCCGCGCTCGTTGCGCAATACGCCTACCCGCCGCAGGGGCGGCAGGTGCTGCCGGAGTTCTATGGCCGCCTGTGCCTGTCCGCGGCCAAGCGGCTGAATGCGGGCGACCGCAACTCCGGGATCCTGGCCTATGCGGCGCTCGCCGCGGCGGTGCTCGTCCCCCTGGCGCTCGTCGCGGGGCTGCTGGCCTCGATCCACGCCGTGCTCCTCGCTGCGCTGGACGTGGCCATTCTTTACGGCAGCCTGCGCTTCCTGCAGTCCACCGCGCACCTCGATGCGATCGAACGCAGCCTGCGGGAAGGGGATGGCGCTTCCGCCTCGCGCCGGCTGGCGCAGTGGCTGGGCGAGACACCGGCCGCCGACGACCCCGGCGCCACGGCCCGGCTGGCCGCGGAGCAGGGACTGCGTGAAGCGCACTACGGGACTTTCGCGATCCTCTTCTGGTACCTGGTTCTGCCGGGACCGCTGGGCGCGGTGATCTATCCCCTGACGCAGCGCGCCGCCCGCATGTGGGATCTCGCGGTCGACCCGGACGAGCGCGAGTTCGGCTGGTTCGCCGGGCGCGCGTTTGAAGTCCTCGACTGGATCCCGCGGCGCGTGAGCGCCTTCGTCTTCGCGATCGTCGGCAACTTCGAGGACGCCTTGTTCTGCTGGCGCTCACAGGCAGCACTTTGGTTGCGGCCGGAGGAGGGCATCGTTCTCGCCAGCGGTGCGGGCGCGCTGGGTGTCCGCCTCGGCGACCCGATCGCGCGGGGCGAAGCGATCGTCGACCGCCCGGCGCTGGGCACGGGCGAGCTGGCCGGCGAGGAGGCGCTCGCGAGCCTTGCGGGCATGCTCTGGCGCTCCCTTGTCCTCTGGCTGGTGGGCTTTCTCCTCGTCGCCGCATTGGCGTCCGCCTGACCGGCGGCGCCGCGAACACCCCGGCAGCCGGTGCGTCGGCAAGGGGCTTTTGTTACACTCGCGGCGCAAGCCGATGGGGAGAAAATGCCCCAGCCGGAACGGGACGCATCGAACCCATACCCAGGAGAAACTGACATGACACGCCTTTCCCCAAGCGCGCTGCTGCGTGGCGCCGCGCTCGCCGCCGGTCTCGCCATCGCGGGATCCGCCGCGGCAATCGACAACGTGAAGATGATGATTCCCGCCAATCCGGGCGGCGGCTGGGACACCACGGGCCGCGAGCTCGGCAAGGCAATGCTCGCCGCGGGCAGCGTGAAGAATATCCAGTACGACAACAAGGGCGGCGCGGCTGGCGCCATCGGCCTCGCGCAATTCGTGAGCGCCTCGAAGGGCGATCCCAACGCGCTCATGATGGGCGGCATGGTGATGATCGGCGGCACGATCCAGAACAAGTCGGCCGTCACGCTGGCGCAGGTGACCCCGATTGCACGCCTCACCTCGGAGTACGAGGTCATCGTCGTGCCGGCCAACTCCCCCATCAAGGACATGAAGGACCTGATGGCGAAGTTCAAGGCCAACCCGGGCAGCATCTCCTGGGGTGGCGGCAGCGCCGGCGGCACGGATCACATCCTCGCGGGTCTCCTCGCCAAGGCAGTGGGCGTCGAGCCGGGCAAGGTCAACTACGTGCCGTTCAAGGGCGGCGGGGAAGCGGTCGCCGCGATCATCGGCGGGCACGTGTCGGTGGGCGTGTCCGGTGTGTCCGAGTTCGCGCAGCACGTCCAGTCGGGCAAGATGCGCGCCCTCGGCGTGTCTTCGGCGGAGAAGGTCGGCAACATTCCGACGCTCAGGGAGCAGGGCTTCAATGTCGAGCTGGCCAACTGGCGCGGCATCTTCGGCGCCCCCGGCATCAGCAAGGCGCAGCAGGCGGAACTGGTGAAGGCCGTCGAGGCAGCCACCAAGAACAAGTCCTGGGAAGAGACCCTGAAGAAGCAGGACTGGACCGCGTACTGGCTGCCGGCCGACCAGTACGGCGCCTTCATCGAATCCGAAACCAAGCGCATCGGCGACATCCTCGCCGGCCTGAACCTCGGCAAGAAGTGACGCGTAGCGCCCGGGCAACCGGGCGCTTTCCTTTCCCCGGTACGTCGGCCCGCGCCCACACCATGTCCGCGTCGCGCCCCAAGGGGCAGATAGCCGTTTCCCTCGGCGTCGTGATCCTCGGCGCCCTGATACTTGCCGGCGCGTGGTCCCTGCCGGCCGGTGGCGGCTATGCGCAGGTCGGTCCCGGTGTCGTGCCGCGCATCGTCGGCGGCGTCCTGCTGCTGCTCGGGGCGATGCTTCTGCGCGAGGCGCTGACCGGGGGCTACCGCGGCGTCGACGAGGAAGCGGAAGTGCACCTGCCGATGAACTGGTGGGCGTTCGGGTGGGTCACCGCCGGGATCATCGTCTATGGGTTGCTCGTCGAGCGCGCCGGCTTCCTCATCGCCTCCACGATCCTGTTCGTGGCGGTGGCACGCGGATTCTCCAGCCGGCGCTGGCTCAGCAATGCGGCGATCGGGCTGGCCATCGCCGCATTCATCTTCGCCGTGTTCAACTACGGCCTCGGCCTGCAGCTGCCGCCGGGCGTGCTGCGCGGCATCCTTCCCTGATCCGCGATGGACGTCTGGGCGCAGCTTCTCAACGGCTTCGCGGTCGCGCTGACGGCGCAGAACCTGATGTGGGCCTTCATCGGCGTCACCCTGGGTACCGCGGTCGGCGTACTGCCCGGCGTGGGGCCCGCGGTCACCGTGGCGCTCCTCCTGCCGATCACCACCAAGGTGGATGCGAGCGGGGCGCTCATCATGTTCGCCGGCGTCTACTACGGGGCGATGTACGGCGGCTCGACCACCTCCATCCTCCTCAACACGCCCGGCGAGAGCGCGACCATCGTCACCGCGATGGAAGGCAACGAGATGGCCAAGAGGGGGCGGGCCGGACCGGCGCTCGCCACCAGCGCCATCGGCTCGTTCGTGGCCGGCACCATTGCCACCATCGGCCTCACCTTCCTGTCGCCGCTGGTCGTGGAACTGGGCCTGAAGTTCGGCCCGCCGGAGTACTTCGCGCTGATGATCGTCGCCTTCACCACTGTGTCGTCGGTGCTCGGGGATTCGACGCTGCGCGGCATGACGAGCCTCTTCCTGGGGCTCGCCATCGGGCTGGTCGGCATCGACAACCAGACGGGACAGGCGCGCTTTTCCTACGGGGTCCCGCAGCTGCTCGACGGCATCGAGGTGGTCACCATCGCCGTGGGACTCTTCGCCGTCGGCGAGACGATCTACTTCGCCTCGAAGATGAACCAGGTGCAGGAAAAGCTCGAGCAGCTGACCGGTTCCATCTGGATGCGGGCGGAAGACTGGAAGCGTTCGTGGAAGCCGTGGATCCGCGGCACCCTCATCGGCTTCCCTTTCGGCACCATTCCGGCCGGCGGCGCGGAGATTCCGACGTTCCTCTCCTACGCGATCGAGAAGAAGCTCGCCAGGAACCCCGAGGAGTTCGGTCACGGCGCGATCGAGGGTGTCGCCGGTCCCGAGGCCGCGAACAACGCCTCGTCCACGGGAACGATGGTGCCGCTGCTCACGCTGGGTCTGCCGACGTCGGCGACGGCCGCGATCATGCTCTCGGCGTTCCAGCAGTACGGCCTGCAACCCGGACCGCTCCTCTTCGAGGCGAACTCGGCGCTGGTGTGGGGCCTCATCGCGAGCTTCTACGTCGGCAACGTCATGCTGCTGGTGCTGAACCTCCCGCTGGTGGGGCTGTGGGTCAAGCTGCTCGCGATTCCGAAGCCGCAGCTGTACGCGGGCATCCTCGTCTTCGCCACCATGGGCGTGTACGGCATGCGCCAGTCGCCTTTCGACGTGTTCCTGCTCTACGTGGTCGGGCTGGTCGGCTTCCTCATGCGCCGTTACGGCTTCCCGGCGGCGCCGGTCATCGTCGGCATGATCCTGGGTCCTCTCGCCGAGGAGCAGATGCGCCGGGCGCTCGCCATCAGCCAGGGCGATCCGATGATCTTCGTGACCCATCCGATCTCGGCGGGGCTGCTCGGCCTTGCCGCAACGGTGATCCTGGCGCCCTGGCTGTGGCGCCGGTTCGGGCCGGGCACGAAGCTCCAGTAGCCTTCCGGTCCCAGGCCCCTTGCCGAAGTGCTAACCTGACCTCATCTCCGTTCTGTACGGAGGTGTCCGATGCATGCAATACGCCCGGCCGCAGTCGCCGGAGCTTTCTATCCCGCGGATCCCGCGCTGCTGGCTGGCGCGGTGCAGGGTTACCTCCTCGAGGCCACGGCGCCTGGATCCGGGGAGAAGCCGCCGAAAGCCATCATCGCTCCTCATGCCGGTTACCTCTACTCCGGCCCGGTCGCTGCGAATGCCTACCGGCGCGTGGCGGCCTTGCGCGGGACGGTGTCGTGCGTGGTGCTCGCGGGTCCCGCCCACCGCGTTCCCGTCGCTGGCGCGGCGGTTCCCCTGGCCGGCGCGTTCGCCACACCGCTGGGGACCGTGGTCCTGGACGAGGAGGCGATCGGGCGGCTGCGCCGGCTGCCCTTCGTGGAGACGAGCGACCGCGCGCATGCGCTGGAGCACGCCCTCGAAGTGCAATTGCCCTTCCTGCAGGCGGTGCTCGGTGATTTCCGGCTGGTGCCGATCGTGGTCGGCGGCGCTGCGCCCGGCGAAGTGGCGGCGATGTTCGAGGAAGTCTGGGGCGGCGAGGAAACGCTCGTCGTCGTGAGTTCCGACCTGTCGCACTTCCTGCCTTATGCCGCCGCGTGCCGCCGCGATCGCGCCACGGCAGACGAAATTCTCGGGCTGGATGCCCGCATCGAGCCGGACGAGGCCTGCGGCGCGGCGCCGGTGAACGGCCTGCTCGAGATCGCCCTTCGCCGTCACCTGGTGCCGGAACTGGTCGACCTGCGCAATTCCGGTGACACGGCCGGTGGGCGCGATCGAGTGGTCGGTTATGCGTCATTCGTGTTTCGCGAGCCGGAGGGCGGAAATGACTGAGACCGCGATCCGGGAAGCCTTGCTGTCCGCAGCGGTGGATCGCGGTCCGGTGCTCGTGGCGATCGCCCGCGAGTCGATCGCGGAGCGCCTCGGGCTCGGGCTTGCCCGGGACCGCGACGAGGAATGGCTCGCGCGCCAGGCCGCGACGTTCGTGACCCTGCGCCTCGAGGGCGAACTGCGCGGCTGCATCGGCTCGATCGATGCGCGGCGGCCTCTCGGCGAGGATGTCGCCGCCAATGCGCGCGCGGCCGCGTTCTCGGATCCGCGCTTCGAACCCCTCGGTGTCGACGAGTACGCCATCCTTGCCGTGGAGGTCTCCGTGCTGTCCCCGCGCGCGCCGCTCGTCGCCGCGAGCGAGTCGGAGGCGCTGCGCGCCATGCGCCCCGGGGTCGACGGCATCTGCCTCGAATGCGGCGACTGCCGGGCGACGTTTCTCCCGCAGGTCTGGGAGAGCCTTCCCGACCCGGAGCAGTTCCTGGTGGCGCTGCGCCGCAAGGCCGGACTGCCCGCCGGTTTCTGGGACCCCGCGATCCGCCTTACCCGCTACACCATCGAGAAGTACGGCGATGGACACCCTGCACCCTGACCGCGTGGAAGGCTCGCATCACCCCGCCCGCTGGTGGCACAAGCTCGAAGACGGGCGCATCCAGTGCGACCTGTGCCCGCGCGACTGCCGTCTGCACGAGGGGCAGCGCGGCGCCTGCTTCGTGCGCGCCCGCTCGGGCGATGCGATGGTGCTCACCACCTACGGGCGTTCCTCCGGGTTCTGCCTCGATCCGATCGAGAAGAAGCCGCTCAACCACTTCTACCCGGGGACCTCGGTGTTGTCCTTCGGCACGGCCGGCTGCAACCTCGCTTGCAAGTTCTGCCAGAACTGGGACCTCACGAAGTCGCGCGACATGGACAGCATGATGGACAGCGCGCGGCCGGCGGACATCGCGCGGGCAGCCGTCGCCAGCGGGGCGAGGAGCGTGGCCTACACCTACAACGATCCGATCATCTTCGCCGAGTACGCGATCGACGTGGCGCAGGCCTGCCGGGCGCAGGGCATCGCCAATGTCGCCGTGACGAACGGCTTCATCCACGCCGCGCCGCGCCGCGAGTTCTACGGGTGCATGGACGCCATCAACGTCGACCTCAAGTCGTTCGACGACGAGTTCTACGTGAAGCTCACCGGCGCGAAGCTCGCCCCGGTGCTCGAGTCGTTGGCATGGCTCGTGCACGAGACGAAGGTGTGGCTCGAGATCACGACCCTCCTCATCCCGGGACACAACGACTCGGATGCGGAGATCGCGGCCGGGTGCCGATGGATCCACCGGGAGCTGGGAGCGGAAGTTCCGCTGCATTTCAGCGCCTTCCACCCCGACTTCAAGATGCTCGACGTCCCGCCGACGCCCCCGGCCACGCCGCGGCGCGCCAGGAACATCGCGCTGGGCGAGGGGCTGCGCTACGTCTACACCGGCAATGTCCACGACCGCGAAGGCGACACCACCTCCTGCCCCGGCTGCAAGTCGGCGCTCGTGGAGCGCGACTGGTACCGCATCGACGGCTATCGCCTCACGCCGGACGGGCATTGCCCGGACTGCGGCACGGCCATCGCAGGACGCTGGCAGGCGTTCGACATCAGGCGGCAGTTCGGCCCGCGCCGCATCCCGGTCGCCATCGGCCGCGCGGCATGACCGGCGCGGTCAGCGTGCCGCCTCTGTGCCTTCCGGTGGCAGCCCGTCATCGATGCGATCGATGAACGAGCGCAGCGCCGCGTTGAATGCCTGCGGCTGCTCGATGTTGGACAGGTGGGCCGCCTGGTCGAGCAGGATCATCTGCGAACCGTCGATCATGCGGTTGAGGACGATCGCGTGGGCGACCGTGCAGGCCGGATCGTCGCGCCCGGTGAGGATCAGCGTCGGCGCCCTGATCCCCAGGAGCATGGTGGTCTGCGCCATGTCGCGCACCGCCCGCGCGCAGGCCATGTAGCCCTCGACGCCGGTGCCGAGGATCATCCGGCGCACCTTGTCGATGTCGCCGGGTGCGCGCGCGATGAACGCCTCGGTGAACCAGCGCTTGAGCGTGGTTTCGGCGAGCCCTGCGATACCGAGCTTCTGCGCGATCGCCAGGCGATCTTCCCAGAGGCTGCGCGGCGGCATCTCGCTCGCCGTGTCGCACAGCGCGAGCGACAGCACCCGTTCCGGGAAGCGCGCGCCCAGCTGCTGGCCGATCATGCCGCCCATGGAGAGGCCGACGAAGTGCACGGCGCCGATGCCGAGCGCATCGAGGAGCCCCACGGCGTCGTCGGCGAGCATGGCGATCGAGTAGGGGCCGGGCGGCGTGGACGACCGGCCGTGGCCGCGGGTGTCGTAACGCAGCACGCGGTAGCGGTCGGCGAGGGCGGGCACGTTCCCGTCCCACATGTCGTAGTTCGACATGAGGCTGTTGCTCATCAGCACGGTGCGGCCCGCGGCAGGGCCGTCGAAGCGGTAGGCGATGTCGGCGCCGTTCACGCGCACGGAAGAGGTCATGGGGCCTCAGCGGTTCCAGTCGGGATGCTTCTCGTGCAGTTCGCGATGCTGTTCCAGCAGGACCTGGTAGAAGGAGAGCCGCTCGGGGGCGATCTTTCCGGCGGCACTCGCCGCGATGATCGCGCAGCCCGGCTCGGAGAGGTGCGCGCAGTCGTTGAACTTGCAGGCGCCGAGGAAGGGCCGGAACTCGCGCATCGCTTCGGCGATCTGG
>CAZOIB010000137.1:0-6968 GCA_964579785.1 uncultured Lysobacter sp.
GCCTCGCTGGCCGAATGCGGGCCGGAGCATGCCCCGGTGCTGGGCCGGATGATGGCGATTGCCGGCCGGCTGGCGCGGGAACAGGGGGCCGCGGACGGCTTCCGCCTGATCGTGAACACGGGGAGGGTGGGGCGTCAGGACGTGTATCATTTGCACATCCACATCATCGGCGGCCCCGATCGCCTCCCGCGCATGATCGCGGCGGACTAGCGGGCGCCCGCGAGGAGCGTTGCATGGGTTCATTCAGCATCTGGCATTGGTTGATCGTCCTGGTCATCGTGCTGCTCGTGTTCGGCACCAAGAAGCTGCGCAACATCGGCAGTGACCTGGGCGGCGCCGTCAAGGGCTTCAAGGAAGGCATGAAGGGCGAGGACGAGAAGAAGCCCGCGGGGGAAATCGCCGCCACCGGCGCGACCCTCGAAGGCGAAGTCAAGGACAAGCAGAAGACCTGAGCGCGCGGGCGGCAGGCTTGCCGCGCCGGGCGACCCCATGTTCGATATCGCATTCTCCGAACTGCTGTTGATCGGGGTGGTGGCGCTCGTCGTCATCGGGCCCGAGCGCCTGCCCAAGGTGGCCCGCACCATGGGGCACCTGTTCGGACGCCTGCAGCGCTACGTTTCCCAGGTGAAGTCCGACATCAACCGCGAGATGGAGCTATCCGAGCTCTCGAAGGTGAAGTCGGAGTTCGAGGGCGCCGCGCGCGACTTCCAGCGCGACATCGAGACGAAGATGAACGATGCCGAGCGCGACATCCGGGAGGTGGAGACCGAGATCGACCGGCAGCTGCGCAACGACGGCACCGCTGCCGATGGCGCGGCGCCCGCGGCCCAGCCGGACGTGCCTTCGCCGCCGGGACCTGAGGCCATCCCCGCGCCCGCCTCGCCGCAACTCGAACTGGCGATCGACGAGCCCGCGCCTCCCCCGACGAGCGGGGCGAAATGAGCGAAACGGCCCAGGAGACCTTCCTCTCGCACCTGTTCGAGCTGCGTGACCGGCTGGTGCGCTCGCTCGTGGCCGTGGCGATCATCTTCATACCCACCTTCTTCTTTGCCGCCGAGCTGTACGACCTGCTGGCGATGCCGATGATGCGTACCCTCCCGCAGGGATCCAAGATGATCGCGACGGGGGTCATCACGCCGTTCTTCATCCCGATGAAGATCGCGCTGATGGTGTCGTTCCTGGTCGCGCTGCCCTACCTCCTCTACCAGGCCTGGGCGTTCGTCGCGCCGGGGCTGTACGCCCACGAGAAGAAGCTGATCCTGCCCCTCGTCGTCTCCAGCACGCTCCTCTTCTTCGTCGGCATGGCATTCTGCTATTTCGTCGTCTTCCAGACGGTCTTTTCCTTCATCGCGCAGTTCGCGCCGAAGTCGATCACGGTGGCGCCCGACATCGAGGCCTACTTCAACTTCGTCCTCGGCATGTTCATCGCCTTCGGCATGGCCTTCGAGACCCCGGTCGTCGTGGTGGTGCTGGTGTTGACCGGGATGATCTCGGTCGAGAAGCTGCGCGAGATCCGTTCCTTCGTCATCGTCGGCGCCTTCGTGGTCGCGGCGATCGTCACGCCTCCCGACGTGGTCTCGCAGCTGCTGCTGGCGATCCCGCTGTGCCTCCTGTACGAGGTGGGCATACTCGCCGCCGTGCTCGTGGAGCGGCGCAAGCCCGCCGTGGACGCGGGCGCGGAAAGCTAGCGCTCCCTATTCCTCTCCCGCCGGTCGGGGCTTGCGCTTGCCGACGGTGACCGCGAGCGTCACTTCCTGGTTCTTGCGTGCCACCTTCACCTGCACCGTCTTGCCCGGAGGTATGTCGGCGATGGCGTTGAGGGTCGCCGTCAGGTCCTGGACATTGCGCTCGCCCACCGCGAGGATCACGTCGCCGAGGCGTATGCCGGCCCGCTCGGCCGGGCTGCCGCGCTCGATGCCTCCGACGATGGCGCCCTTGGTCCCGGGCAGCCCGAGCGATTCGGCCAGCTCCGGGGTGATGTTGGCGACTTCCACGCCGAACCAGCCGCGCGTGACGGCGCCGGTCTCGATGATCTGCTCCATGATCCGCCTCGCGAGACTCACCGGAATGGCGAAGCCGATGCCCTGGTAGCCCCCCGAACGCGAGAAGATCAGGGAGTTGATGCCGACGAGATTGCCGTAGCCGTCGACCAGCGCGCCGCCGGAGTTTCCGGGATTGATGGCGGCGTCGGTCTGGATGAAGCTGCCGAACGGGTTGGCCGACCCGATCTCGCGTCCGACCGCGCTCACGATGCCCATGGTCACCGTCTGGCCGACGCTGAACGGGTCGCCGATCGCCAGCACGATGTCCCCCACCCGCAACTGCTCGGACTGGCCGAAGGTGATCGGCGTCAGCCCCGAGGCGGAGACGCGCACCACCGCGAGGTCGGTCTCGGGGTCGGATCCCACGATCTTGCCCGGGAAGGTGCGGCCGTCGTGCAGGGTGACCTGGATCTCGGTCACGCCTTCCACGACGTGGGAATTGGTGAGGATGAACCCCTCCCGGCTCACGATGACGCCCGAGCCCAGGGAGAGCTGCGTTTCCGGGACGTTGAAGCGCTCGCCGAAGAATCGGCGCAGGACAGGGTCGTCGAAGACCGGGCTGCGCCGCTTCACCTGCCTGGTGGCCGAAATGTTGACCACCGACGTGATCGCCTTGCGGGCCGCGTCGCTGAAGGAAACCGGGCGGCCCGGGGCGGCGGGCAGAACCGTCGCCGGCTGGGTCGTCTCGCGGATCTCGACCACGTTCGACCGCCAGGAGAGCCACTCGGGCTTCACCAGGCTCACCACGAAAATGGCCGCCAGCGTGGCCGTGACGACCTGGGCGAAGACGAGCCAGAGGCGCTGCAGCAAGTGCCTACTTTCGCAGACTGTCGCGAATCTCCCTGAGGAGCTGGACGTCTTCCGGAGGTGCGGCGGGAGGGGCGGGGGGGGCTTCGCTCTTCAGGCGGTTGATCTGCTTCACCATGATGAAGATGATGAAGGCGAGGATCGCGAAATTGAGGGCGATGGTGAGGAAGTTGCCCCACGCGAGCACCGGGATGCCCGCCTTGCGCACCGCCTCAAGGGTCTGCGGCACGCCGGGGGGGATGTCCTTCAAGGCAATAAACAGGTTCGCGAAGTCGATGTTGCCGACCACCCGGCCCACGACAGGCATCACCAGGTCGTTGACGGCGGAGTCGACGATCTTCCCGAATGCGGCACCGATGATGACCCCGACGGCCAGGTCCATCACGTTGCCCTTGAGCGCGAACTGCTTGAATTCCGAAGCAAAACTCATGAAATCTCCCGCTGTGGCCAGGCGTGGCGCAGATTCGAGCCTACGGAGCGAAAAACGGGGCGTCAACTGCGGCAACCACCGTGGGGCTTAAGTCCCGGCGGGGAATCGGCTAAAATGGCGGGCGTTACTCCCCCTCCACTTCCCCCGCATCCATCCCCTGCAATGACCGCCATCGTCCTTGACCAAGTCGACGAGAAGAAGCGCCGCTTCCTCATCGTCGCCACCTCCGCGGCCGGCGCAGTGGCCGCGGCGGGTGTCGCCGTCCCATTCCTGGGCAGCTGGTTCCCGAGCGCCCGCGCGCTCGCGGCCGGTGCCCCCGTGGAGGTGGATGTCTCCAAAATCGAGTCCGGGCAGCAGATCACCGTCGAATGGCGGGGCAAGCCGGTCTGGGTCCTGCGGCGAACGCCGGAAATGCTGGCGCAGCTGGAGAAGAACGCCCCGCTGCTGGCCGACCCGCAGTCGCAGTCGGCGAAACAACCCGAATACGTGAAGGGTGTTTCGCGCTCGATAAAGCCCGAGATCCTGGTGGTGGTCGGCGTATGCACCCATCTCGGGTGCTCCCCGACGCTCAAGAAGGAAGTCGGTGCCGCCTCCGACATGGGCGCCGACTGGCCGGGCGGCTACTACTGCCCCTGCCACAACTCCCGTTTCGATCTCGCCGCGCGGGTCTACAAGGGCCAGCCCGCCCCGACCAACCTCGAGATTCCGCCTCACCGCTTCGTTTCCGACGCGAAGATCGTCGTCGGCGAAGACCAGAAGGGAGCCTGACGACATGGCCGTCCTCAACAAGCCGCCCGTGACCGGCGCCGGCCCGCTGAACGGGGTCCTCACCTGGTTCGACCAGCGCTTTCCGCTGGTCGCCCTCTACAAGAGCCAGGTCGCGGAGTACTACGCGCCGAAGAACATGAACGTCTGGTACTTCTTCGGCTCCCTCGCGATGGTCGTGCTGGTGATCCAGATCGTGTCCGGCATCTTCCTCACGATGAACTACAAGCCGAGCGCGGAGCACGCGTTCGCCTCGGTCGAGTACATCATGCGCGACGTCCCGGGCGGCTGGATCATCCGCTACATCCATTCCACGGGCGCCTCGGCGTTCTTCATCATGGTGTACCTGCACATGGCGCGCGGCCTGATGTACGGCTCCTACCGCAAGCCCCGCGAGCTCACCTGGATCTTCGGCGTCCTCATCTACCTGTGCCTGATGGCGGAAGCCTTCTTCGGCTACCTCCTTCCCTGGGGCCAGATGTCCTTCTGGGGCGCGCAGGTCATCATCAACCTGTTCGCGACGATACCCATCATCGGCGAGGACCTGTCGGTCTGGATCCGCGGCGACTACAACGTCTCGGATGCGACCCTCAACCGCTTCTTCGCGCTGCACGTGATCGCCATCCCGATGGCGCTCCTGGGGCTGGTCGTCGCCCACCTGATGGCGCTGCACGAGACGGGATCGAACAACCCCGACGGCGTCGAGATCTACGAGAACCTCGATCCGAAGACCGGGACGCCGGTCGACGGCATCCCCTTCCACCCCTACTACACGGTGAAGGACCTGATGGGCGTGGCCGTCTTCCTGATCGTGTTCTGCGCCATCGTGTTCTTCTCCCCGGAAATGGGCGGCTACTTCCTCGAGTACAACAACTTCGTGCCCGCGGACCCGCTCACGACGCCGGCGCACATCGCCCCGGTCTGGTACTTCACACCGTTCTACGCGATGCTCAGGGCCGTGCCCTCGTTCTTCAACATGCAGGTCTGGGGCGTGGCCGTGATGGGAGCGGCGACCCTGATCTTCTTCGTGCTGCCGTGGCTGGATCGCGGCAAGGCCAAGTCGATCCGTTACCGCGGCCCGATCTACAGGGCGTTCTTCACGGCGTTCATCGTGAGCTTCCTCGTCCTGGGCTACCTCGGCGTGGAGCCCACCAACGTGTGGGGCGAGTTCGGGAAGGGCGTGCCGCTCGTGGGGGGCGACTACATCGCCACCTGGGTGGCGCGAATCCTCACCGCCGTCTACTTCGCCTTCTTCCTGCTGATGCCCTGGTACACGGCGATCGACAAGGAGAAGCCGGTCCCGCAAAGGGTGACCTACTGATGAAAACGCTCATTGCGATTCTCCTGTTGGTTCCCGGCCTTGCCTTCGCCTCCGGCGCCGGCGTGAAGCTCGACGCCGCCCCCGTGAACCTGCACGACAAGCTATCGATGCAGCGCGGCGCGCAGATCTTCGTGAACCACTGCCTGAACTGCCACTCGGCGTCGGTGATGCGCTACTCGAAGCTCGCCGACCTCGGCCTCACCGAGTCGCAGATCCGCGACAACCTCCTCTTCGCCTCCGACAAGGTGGGCGATACCATGGCGACGACGCTCGCGCCAAAGGACGGCAAGGACTGGTTCGGGGTAATGCCCCCGGACCTGTCGCTCATCGCGCGCTCGCGCGGCGCGGACTGGCTCTACACCTACATGCGCGGCTTTTACCGCGATCCCGCGACGAAGAGCGGCTGGAACAACACCGTGTTTCCCAACGTCGGCATGCCGCACGTGCTCTGGGAGTATCAGGGCAGCCCCGTGCTGCAGGTTGCGGACAAGGGCGAGGCGAGGCTCGCAACGGGCACGCCCGGCAAGCTTTCCCCGGCGGAGTACGACAAGTATGTCGGGGACCTCGTGAACTACCTCGTGTTCATGGGCGAGCCAGCGGCCGCCAAGCGCGTCCAGATCGGCATCGTCGTGATGTTCTTCCTGGCGATCTTCTTCGTCATCACGCTGCTGCTCAAGAAGGAGTACTGGAAGGACGTCCGCTAGCACGGGCGGAGGGAGAAAACCGCGCCCGGTGCGCCCCTCACGGGGCCGCATCGGGCTTGTTGCTTCATGGGGTGCGTCCCGGGGCGGACCCAGGGGCGAAGCAATTCGAGAAGAGGTGAACAAGACATGATGACGCTCTATTCGGGGATCACCGATCCGTTCAGCCACCGCTGCCGGATCGTGCTGTACGAGAAGGGGATGGACTTCGAGATCATCGACGTGGACCTCATGAACAAGCCCGAGGACCTGGCGGTGATGAACCCCTACAACACGACGCCCGTGCTGGTCGAGCGCGACCTCGTGCTGTACGAGTCGAACATCATCAACGAGTACATCGACGAGCGTTTCCCGCACCCGCAGCTGATGCCCGCGGACCCGGTGATGCGCGCGCGCGCGCGGCTCTTCCTCTTCCGCTTCGAGCAGGAGCTCTTCATCCATGTGAAGGCGCTCGAGTCGGGGCCCACCAAGGGGCACGACAAGGCGCGCCTCTACATACGCGAGAACCTCATCCAGATCGCGCCCATCTTCGTGAAGCAGAAGTTCATGCTCGGCGAGGAATTCTCCATGCTCGACGTGGCGATCGCGCCGCTGCTCTGGAGGCTGGACCATTACCAGATCCAGCTGAACAAGCAGTCCGCGCCGCTCCTCAAGTATGCCGAGCGGCTCTTCACGCGGCAGGCGTTCATCGACTCGATGACCGCCTCGGAAAAGGCGATGCGCCGCTAGGGATAGCCGGGATGCCCGACGTATCGACCAAGCCGTACTTCATCCGCGCCATCTACGAGTGGTGCTCGGACTGCGGCTTCACGCCATACCTTAGCGTGCGCGTCGACGACCGTACCCGGGTGCCGAACGAGTACGTGAAGAACGGCGAGATCGTGCTCAACGTGAGCCTCAAC
>CAZOIB010000138.1:0-2603 GCA_964579785.1 uncultured Lysobacter sp.
CAGGGAATTGTCGTGGAAGAGGCAGACGACGAGCGTCGTGCCCATCCCGGCGCATTCCGGGTTGTTCTGGGAGGTGGTGAAGATCGCGGTGTTGGCGCGCGCGATCTGCTCGCGGATCAGGCGCTCGGCGAGCGCCATCGCCTCCTCCCTGCTCAGGCGCTCGACTTCCGACGGGATCCAGGCCGCGGCCAGGCCATCGGCGATGAGGGACGTCGCCATGCCGCTCGCGACTTCGCCCGCGTTGTAGCCGCCCATGCCGTCGGCGAGCACGTACAGGCCGATGTCCGGGCGGGACTCGATGCAATCTTCGTTATGGTCGCGGACCCTGCCGGGATCCGACAGGGTCGCGCTCTGCAGGGCCTGGCTGAGGTTCACGGCCGCGAGCCTTCCGTCCTGGCCGGAATGGTGGGTGCACGCCGGGCCTGCCGGCGTGAGTGGTGCGCTCCGCTTTCCCCGTTCCGGTGCGCTTGCTGATCCATTGCGATCCCGATTCTTGTTGTGACCGGCCGAAGCCCTGCCGCAGCGGCCGCCATGACCGAAGCCGGACCGACCCAAAAGTCCGTCCCGCCTCCCCGAAAGAACATGCAAAAACCCGTTTTTATAATAACTTAAAAAGCTTTATTGAGAAACAGTCCCGATTGTCGGTCCGATGTCCCTGATTTGTCTAGAGACTTCCCTTTCCCGGCCCGGGTCCTGCGGGATGCGGGAAGCGGAGGATCTTGCCCGGATCGCGACCCCGCCGCGACGCCCTGCCGTGGTTGCCAGCGATTATACGATTCGGTCTAATGGGCCCCTTCCCGCCGTTTCCCTTTCACGAATCGCCAATTCCAGAGACCGCCATGGACCGCCTGCCCGACATCGACCCGCTGGAAACCCGAGAATGGGCGGATGCGCTCGAAGCCGTCCTCGCCATCGAGGGCCCGCAGCGGGCGCACTTCCTGCTCGAGAGCCTGATCGACAAGGCGCGCCATTCCGGGGTGAACCTACCCTACCGTGCCAACACTTCCTACATCAACACGATCCCGCCGCACCTCGAGGAACCGCTCCCCGGGGACCTCGAGATCGAGAACCGGCTGCGCAACATCGTGCGCTGGAACGCGGTGGCGATGGTCCTGCGCGCCGGCCGGAAGGACCTCGAGCTGGGCGGCCATATCGCGAGCTTCGCCTCCGCCGCCACGCTCTACGACGTGGGCTTCAACCACTTCTGGCACGCGCCGACCGAAAAGCACGGCGGCGACCTCATCTACATCCAGGGCCATTCCTCGCCCGGCGTGTATGCGCGCGCCTTCCTCGAGGGGCGCCTCAACGAAGCGCAGCTCGACATGTTCCGCCAGGAGGTCGACGGCAAGGGGATCTCCTCCTACCCCCACCCCTGGCTCATGCCCGACTTCTGGCAGTTCCCGACCGTGTCGATGGGCCTGGGCCCGATCCAGGCGATCTACCAGGCCCGGTTCCTGCGCTACCTCGAGGACCGCGGCCTCGCCAAGACCAACGGACGCAAGGTGTGGGCCTTCATGGGCGACGGGGAAATGGACGAGCCCGAGTCGATGGGCGCCATCGGCATGGCCGCGCGCGAGGGCCTGGATAACCTGGTGTTCGTGGTCAACTGCAACCTGCAGCGCCTGGACGGGCCGGTGCGCGGCAACGGCAAGATCATCCAGGAACTGGAGACCAACTTCCGCGGCGCCGGCTGGAACGTCCTGAAGGTGATCTGGGGCTCCTACTGGGATCCGCTCCTCGCCAAGGACAAGCAAGGCATCCTGCTCAACCGCATGGAGGAGGCGGTCGACGGCGAGTACCAGAAGTTCAAGAGCCGCGACGGCGCCTACGTGCGCGAGCACTTCTTCGGCAAGTACCCGGAACTGAAGGCCATGGTCGCGAACATGTCCGACGAGGACATCTGGCGCCTGAACCGCGGCGGCCATGACCCGCACAAGATCTATGCCGCCTACCACGCGGCGGTGAACCACCCCGGGCAGCCCTCGGTGATCCTCGCCAAGACGGTCAAGGGCTACGGCATGGGCGCGGTCGCCGAAGGCAAGAACGTCGCCCACCAGCAGAAGAAGATGCCGCTGGAAGTCCTGCGCCAGTTCCGCGACCGCTTCGCGATCCCCATCGCCGACGACCACCTGGCGGAGCTTCCCTACTTCAAGCCGGCGGAGGATTCCGCCGAGATGAAGTACATGCGCGAGATGCGCACGCGCCTGGGCGGGTCCATCCCGCAGCGCCGCCGCCGCTCGGTGAGCCTCGACGCGCCGAGGCTCGAGTCCTTCAAGGCGCTGCTGGAGGCGACCGCCGAGGGACGCGAGAACTCCACCACGATGGCCTTCGTGCGCATCCTCACCTCGCTCGTGAAGGACAAGAACATCGGGCGCAACATCGTGCCGATCGTCCCCGACGAATCGCGCACCTTCGGCATGGAGGGGCTCTTCCGCCAGCTCGGCATCTATTCCTCGGTCGGCCAGCTCTACGAGCCCGAGGACAGCGACCAGCTCATGTTCTACAAGGAGGACAAGAACGGCCAGATCCTCCAGGAAGGCATCAACGAGGCGGGAGCGACCTGCTCGTGGATCGCGGCGTCGACGTCCTACTCGACGAACAAC
>CAZOIB010000139.1:0-13182 GCA_964579785.1 uncultured Lysobacter sp.
AGCGTGTATTGCCGGTAGTCGCGCTGCGACGCGTCGGTCGGGTTCTGCTTGTCGAACTTCACGTCGGCCGCCTCGAAGCTCACCTTGAGGAGCTGGCCGTCGATCAGGTAGTGCGCGCCGACACTCTTCCAGTCCTGGTCACGGTAGCCGGTGGGCAGGTTGTACTCGGAGCGCTCGTAGCGCCCGAAGATCTGCACCCGCCCGGGTCCGACCTTGCCCGGCATCAGGTAGCCCGCCTTCACGTAGTAGCCTTCCATGTCGGTGGTCTGGGGCAGGCTCGGGTCCGGCGAGAGCCCGTAATGGACCTTGCCCGTGTCGAGGCGCACCACCGCGCCCGAAGCCGTGAAGGTGCCGGCCGAAGTGGGCTGCTCCCAGAAGATGTCGGCCGCCCAGCCCTTGTAGTCCTTCGGGTCGGTCTTGCCGACGTAGTCGCCGTAGGCGACGTCCTTCTGGTAGTCGTAGGAAGCGCCGAGCGTCAGCACGTTGCGCGTGCCCAGGTACGTGCCGCGATAGCCGTACTCGTACTCGGGATCGAGCAGGCTCAGGTGCACCCGCCCGGTGAGCCGCGGCGAGTCCTTCACCACCTCGTTGCCTTCGCGGCCGTCGGAGATCATGCCGCGGTACTGGACCTTGCCATTGGCGAGGTTGCCCCAGATCGCCACGCCGGTGTCGCGGCTGCCGCCCCACGGCGTGTAGGCCAGGGTGTCCGCGCGATCCAGGGTGAGCGGGTCGAAGCAGGCCTCGAGATTCTCGCGCGTGAAGGTGTTCTTGCCGCGCCCGATGATGAAGCGGACCTCGTCGCGCGGGTCGATGGTGACGTAGGCATCGCGGAAGAAGATGCTCTTGTCGTCCTGGGTGTACTTGCTGTCCCCGGGCGCATCGACGTTGGCGTAGAAGCCGACCAGGTCGTTGTACTGCCCGGAGAAGGTCAGGCGGTTGCGGCGCAGGAAGAAATCCGTGGAACGCCCGGAGTCGGTCGCGGACGAGTAGCCGCGGTCCTGTGCCCAGCCCTGGAAGGAGTAGTTGAAGGTGAGGTTCCCTTCCTTGCCGAACGGGATCGTCGGTCCCGCCGCGGCCGATCCCGCGTAGCCCGTGAGCAAGAGTGCGCAGGCCGCCGCCAGGCGCGTGAGGCGGTTCCCGCCATTCGTATGGTTGTTGGCTCGCTTCATTTCGTTCCCCTCCCTCTGTGGATCATTTCTTGTAGGACTTGGCGAGGTCCGCCGCATTGCCCGACTTGTGGCAGCTCGCGCACATCTCCGCCGCCTTGGGCCGCGGATCCTTCACCATCTCGGTGTGCGCGAGTTCCTTCTTGATCAGGCGCGCATTACCCTTGTGGCAGCCGACGCAGGAGTTGTCGACGCTCTTGTGGTCGGTGTGCCACTTCTCCTGGCTCGGGGCCGTCGCGCGCGTGCCGTTGTGGCACTTGAAGCACGAGGAAGCGCCCATGCCGCAGGCGTTCGCTTCGGCGATGGGCGAGGTGGAGCGCAGGAGTTCGCGGGCATCGGAGAGCGCTTCCGCGCCCCACCCCGAAGGCTGCGCCGCCGGCGTGGCGGGAGCGTCGGCCCGTTCCGGGCTGGAGCCGGCGAGCGACCAGGCAAGCGCCACCACGACGATCGCCGTCGTTCCCGCGGCGGTGCGCAGCGTGCCCCGCGCCAGTGCACGCAACCTCTCGACCAACGTCTTGCGTTCCTTCATTTCTCGCTCCTCCTGGGTTGTGACTCCGCGTCCGCCTTGGCCTTGGCGGCCGCCTCGATTTCGGCTTCGCCCACCGGGTTGGCGCAGACGCAGGTGGGACGATCACTCTTGAACTTCAGCCGCCGCCTCTTCTCGGGGGCCTCGGTGCTTGCGGATTTCTCCGCGGCAGGGGCTTCCGGGGAAGGGGCCTGCGCCTGAGCCACCCCGACCGGCATGGCCATCGCGGCGACCAGCCACCACGTGCAGCGCTTCATGCAGCCTCCGGGCAATCCTTTGCTCATGGCGACCCTCCAGCAGGTTGCGTGCCAGCAATGAGATTGGTTTATAAACAGCGAGTTAAATCAGTTTCCGGCTATGATTGCATTGCATTACCCCCCGGATTCACCGGGGTCTTTCAATTTGCAACTGCCCGCGTTTCGTTTCCGGCCGTGGTGGGCACCGGCGCTTCGAGTTCGTCGAGATGGTAGCGGGCGCTCACTGCCTGCAGGAGCGCCTCGTCGAGCATTCGCCGCGTATCGCCGTCGAGGTTCGGATTGCGGGTGCGCATGTCGGCGAACATGCGCTCGTAGTGTTCGCCCGGCGCCACCTCGACCCGGAGCTTCACGCGCCATTCGCCCGGCGAGACCTTCACGTCGTAGGACTTCTCGTGCCGGCCATCGGGAGGCAGGCGGGTGTCGGCAATCTCCTGGTCGAGGCCGATGTTCAGCGTGCGGCCGATGCGGTGCTGGCCGACGAGGATCTGCCCGCCCCGGCCACGCACGTAGGTGTTGACGAGGATCTTGGGCACGACGTAGGTGGGCAGGTAGTGCCCGGCATCGCGGTTGGCCAGCACGAGGGTGATGCGGATACGCTCCGCGTCGATGCGGGCAACCTTTATCTCGCGATGCAGCGCACGCCGCACCATGTCCCTGTCATGGATGCCGCGCCAGAGATGGCGCCGGTCGGGCATGTGGCAGGACTGGCACTGCCGGCCCTCCTTTGCGTGGCGGCTGCCCAGCCACTCCTGGTAGGTGTTTTCGAGGAGCTTGCCGTTCACGCTGCGGCCGTCCGCGGGGAACTGGTGGCACGGGGAGCAGAAGCGGCTGTCGGAAAAGGCGGCTTCGGCCTTGAAGCCACCGTGCGGGCGGCGCGCATCAGTCGGCAGCACCGGGGCGTCCGGGCGGGGCGGGGGGCCGAAGCGCTCGTGGCGGCGCACGTGGCAGGCGGCGCAGGAGAGCCCGCGCAGGTGCAGGTCGCCGGGCAGCCAGGCGGGCGGCGGCGCGGTCGGCGCGTTGGGCCAGCCGCGCTCGAGCGCCACCAGGGCTTTCTGTTCCGCGAGCGGCGCATGGCAGCGCAGGCAATCGTTGCCATGCTGCTGGTCCATGGTGCGCAGCTGCCACAGGATGCCGGGCCCCATGGCACGGCTGTGCAGGCTCGTCTTCCAGTCCGCGAGTTGTGCCGCGTGGCAGACGCCGCACGCCTCCGGGGCGAGGGCTGCCTCTTCAGGGGTGTGCGATGCGGGAGGTTCCCCCTGCGGGGCGATGGGGGATGCCCAATGACGCGCGAGGAACTCCTCGATGGCCTCGCCGGCCCTGCGTTCGGATAGCGCGCGGTAACCCCACCAGATCGCGATGCCGGCGAGGACGACCAGGGCCGTCCCGCCGGCGATTCGCAGGGTCAGCCGCAGGGGTTGCCTCCGGGCCCGCCCGCCTGGCCGGCGGAACCGCCGCCGGGCTCGCCGCGCTTGTAGGCCTGGTCCTCGAGGATGATCTTGTTGGCGTGCACCGCGTAGGCGTTGACGACGTTGCGCGGACCGACCAGTGCGGTGCTGGTCGCGGGTCGGAAGAACGACTTCACGTCGGTGCGCCACGGCGAGTCCGCCGGCATGATGAACTTGCCCGTGTTGTCCTGGATGTTCGAGAGCGAATTCCACTCGACCATGGCGCCGTCGTAGAAGCGCACTGGAAGCCCGAGGATGCCGGCGGAGGCGAAGCCCGTGATCATGGCGCGGAAAGTGGTCTCGCAGTAGGCGTAGATCACGTCGCCGGACTGGTAGGCATTGCCCTGGCCCACGCCGCCATAGGTGGCGTCGATGAAACGGTAGCCCGCGGCGTCGGCACCGCCGGCCATGTAGTTGGAGAGCTCGCTCTTGGGCTTGTACGAAAAGCCCTTGGTCGAGTCGAGGAGGTTCGTGTACTGCAGTTGCAGCGTGCCCTTGGGGTGACCCTGGCGGGAGCCGGCGTTCTGGAAGGTGCGCATGTAGTCGTAGCCTGCCGGCGCCGGGCAGATCGTCGAGCCGCAGGCCACGAAGCCGCTGTCGCTGACCGCCTCCAGCCGTTCGCCCGCGCTGAACTGGCCGACGCTGCGGGCGTCCCAGACGAAGACGCCGTCGTCCTTCTTGTTGACGTCTGTTTCCGTGACGACCGCCAGGAGGTCCTCGAAGGTCGCCTGCAGCGCGGTGTTGTCGACGAGGAGGCTCCTCACGCTCGCCGAGCCGGTGCCGGGAGCGGTGCTGGCGGTGGCCTGGAAGTCCGCGGCCACCATGCCGTTGCCGTTGATCCACTGGTTGCCGCCGTTCAGGACGGAGACGTTCTTCTTGTCCACGCCCCAGTAGCGCAACGCGTACCAGCAACGCCCCTGGGACATCGCATTGCCGTTCGCGCCGGTCCCCTGGGCGCAGACGATCATGTCGTTCGCCGGATCGACGTTGTATTTCTTGAACAGTGCATCCATGGTCGGGCCGTCCGGCACCATGCTCTGCGTCTCGATGACGCCGTTGATGCGGGTCTGGACCCACTCCGAGGACGGCGAGAGGTAGGTGTACACGGTCGTGTTGTTGGGCTTGATGTACTCCGCCCCCGTCGGGCCGACCGTCGCCTGGAAGATGATGAGCTTGCCGGTGATCCCCGCCGGACGGTTGGCCGTCCAGTTGGCGATCCAGCGCTTGAGGGTGGCGGCCGTGATGAGGCCGTTCACGTTCTGGTTGTAGTCGTCGGCCGAGGCCTGGGCGATCATCGCCGGCGTGTTGACCGTGATCTTGATCTCGTTGCCGAAGGACGTATCCTCGCGACCGCCCCCGCCGCCGCACGCGGCCAGGGTGAGGCAGGCTGCGACGGCCACGACCACCCGCCGGTTCACGATCGCACCCACGTCTGCGCCGAATTGTTGCGTCGTCATCTTCTTTCCTCCTTAGGCTTTGGCCATTGCGGATTGCGGGTCCAGCCCGTCGAAACAATCCAGTAGCACATTGCATGCCTGTTATATTGTTTTATCAAAAACAAAGGCTTGCAGTCCGATCCGGCGGGTTCGTGACGTTGCACATTCCACCACTCGCGGCGCTGGCTGCGCAAATTGCAAGGCTTGCGGTGCCGCGTTCCGGACTTCCCTGCGCCGATTGCATATTCCAATTCCGGAACGTGGCAGGAAGGGCCGATTGCGACATGCACGGGCGGCGCGGGGACCGCGACGGTGTTCCGCACAGGTAAAGGCGCGAGCCAGATCCCGGGCACATTACTTGCTACGCTACTTGCCAACAGAACCCAGACTGCCCGTGAGAAAGACGAACGCGAACGTGATCCGGTTGCTCGACCCCATTGCCTGGATGTTCCCCGCCTTGCGCGAGCCGGGTGCAGTGGCGCTGCGCGCAGTCACGCAGGCGGTCAGCGTGCCCGGTTACGGAACCTTCATGGCGGACGCGAGCGTGGATCTCACGGGAGCGACCTGCCTCAGGACCAACCTCGTGACCAAGAGAGCGCTCGACACCGCCCTCCCGGGGCAGGTCATCGAGATCGTCTCGGACAACCTGAGCTCTGTGGAGACGATCCCCTTCATGCTCGCGGGGCATGGCTGCGAGCATGTCGGGACTCTCCATCTGGAAGGCACCTGGAAGATCTACGCGCGGAAGCTCGTCGCGGGCGACGGAGGAAGCGGTAAATGACGGAAGGCGTTGTGGGCACGACCGAGGGAGTGGGCCCGGCCGCGAGCCGGTCGAACACGCTGAAGGCCGCGGCAGTGGTGGGCGCGTTGCTCCTGTTATCGCTATCTACCTATGCGGCGGATGCGCGCTACCTCTACTTCCTGGCCTATCTCTGGTTCGGCTTCATCTACGGGGCGAGCCTGCAGTACGGGCGCTTCTGCATGGCCTCGGCCATCCGCGACCTCTTCGCGGTCGGCGTGCCGCGCATGGCGGTCGGGATCATGATCGCCGTCGTGCTCTTCAGCCTGGTGTCGGCCGCGGTGACGGTCGCGGGCAAGAGCACGTTCCACGCCTCGCCGATCGGGCTGTACTCGGTGATCGGCGGCGCCATCTTCGGCTTCGGCATGGTGTTCACCGGCGGCTGCGCCACGGGCTCCCTCTACAAGACGGGCGAGGGAAGCGTCGCGGCCCTGCTGGTGGTGCTCTCGCTCAGCTTCGCGCAGGCCATCTTCGTGGACGTCGGCGGCGTACTCGACCTGCTCGTGCCCGCTTCCTGGACAGCCTCGGCCACGGCCAAGGCGATGCCTGCGCAACTCACCGCGACGCAGGGCTGGTACGACCAGTTCCTCGCCGGCTACATCTGGGACCTGAAGGCCATCACGGCGGGCGACGCGCTCGGCTTCGTGAGCCCGGCGGCGAAGGCGTTCCTCGGCAACTCCCTCATCAACGCGATCCTGCCCGCCTTCGTTCTCCTCGTCGTGATCTATGCCATCTGGTACCGCAAGGGCTACCTGCGCAAGAACAAGGACGCCACGCCCGGGCTCGCCACGGAAGCGCAGGGCTGGTGGAGCATGGTCACGGCCTCCAAGCGCACCGCCATCGCCGGCCTCATCCTCGGGGTCGCCGCGGGCCTGCAGATGTGGGTCATGCAGTCGCTGCAACAGAAGTTCGGGATCGCCAATGCCGGGGAGCTCCTCACCGCGATGGGCCACACCGCCGGGCTGAGCCTGCAGGAAACGGTGTTCGACCCCGGTTACTTCTACGTCACCACGCAGGAGGCGCAGGGCGCGGCGTGGGTGCTCGCCGCGCTCGGCATGAACCTCACCGACAACATCTTCTTCGGGATGGAGAACGGCATCCCCAGCCCGCTCGCCAATCCCGTGCTCTGGATGAGTTTCGCGGTGATCTTCGGCTCCATGGTGATGGCGCTGCTCGCCAACGAGTTCAAGTTGAAGTTCCCCACGCGCGAGATCGCCATCTGGGCCATCGGCGGCGGCATCCTGATGGGCATCGGCTCGCGCATCGGCATGGGCTGCAACATCGGGGCGTTCTTCGCCACCGTCACCAACGGCGATCCTTCGGGGTGGCTGTTCGCGGCGGGAATGACGGCCGGGGGCTGGATCGGCGTCAAGTTCTTCAACTGGTGGATCGAGCGCAAGATGGCGCAGGAAGCACCGCTCGGGTTCTAGAATCCCGCAATCGGCATCAATTCAGGCAACGGAGGCAAGGGGAAACATGGCTGCAAAGTTCGAGAAGCTGGCGGAAGGCTCCTATCAGCTGGATGTGCAGGGCTACGTCTGCCCGCATCCGCAGATCTACACCAAGAAGGCGCTCGAGAAGTTGAAGTCGGGCGAGACGCTGCAGCTCGTGTTCGACAACCCCTCCTCGGGGGAATCGATCAGCGCGATGTGCCAGACGGAAGGCAACGACATCGTCACGCAGGCGCAGGATGCCGGCAAGACGATGCGCTGGACCATCCGCAAGCACTGAGCGCGACAGGCAGCGCATGCGCCTCGGTATCGTCGCCTCGCACGAGTCGGCCGGGCCCCATCTCGTCGGCCTCGCCGCCGCGGCCGCGGCGCGCGGCTGGACGTGCCGCGTCTTCCTCACCGATTCGGCGGTGAAGCTCGCTGCGTCCGGGAACCTGCAGGGCCTGGCGAAGGCGGGCGCGGTGCGGCTCGACGTCTGCGAGCACAGCTGGCAGCACTACGGCGGGGCGGGCGCGCCCGACGGTGCCACGCTGGGCAGCCAGTTCCAGAATGCGGAACTGGTGCGCGAGTGCGACCGCGTGGTGGTGCTGCCGGGGGCGCGATGAAGAACCTCCTCGTCGTCGCGAAGTTCAACCAGTCCGAGGCGTTGCGCGTGGCCGCCGGACTCACGCTGCTGAGCGACCCCGTGCGCGTGGTCGTGCTCGGTGCCCTCGAGGACACTCTCGCCGTCAACGAGCAGCGCGAGATGCTCGAGTTCGCGGAGGTTCCCTGCGACGCGCTGGTGGATGCGGCCGCCGTGCGTGAACAGCTTCCGGCCGCGGTGCTCGCCGCCGATGTCGTCTACGTGATCTGACCATGGCGAAGAAGATCCTGATCCTGCACGAGGCCGGCGCCGCAGCCGCGGAGCTGGACGAACTTGCCGTGGATCTGCGCGCGCTCGGGGCCGAAGTCGTGCAATGCCCTTGCGCCGCGCCCTACGACGCAGTCCTCGACGCCGTGGCGGATGCGGACAGCGTCGTCTTCTGGCGCTAGCCGCCGTTTCCCCGGCATTTCTTTAACCGGTTCAAGGCGGGCGGCGCGCCGGGAGGCGATCATCACCGGGTGATCATCCCCATTGCCCAGGCCGATCCGCCGCCCGCGGCCCGCCGTTCGACGTGGTCCGTCTGGACCTCCGCCCCGCACCGCACCCTGTTCCTGCCGGGCGCCCTGCAACTTGTCTGCGCGATCGCCCTGATGGGCTGGGAGATCGGCGGCCGCAGCCTCGGCCTATGGGCGGCGCCGCAGTGGGTGTTCCCTCCCGCCTGGACCCACGCCTACCTGATGTTGTTCGCGCTGTTCCCGTGGTTCGTGTTCGGTTTCGCGATGACGGCGATGCCGAAGTGGACCCAGGTCGAGATTCGGCGCGGTGAATGGCTGGCCTGCGCCCTGCCCATGATCGTCGGAGTGCTTCTGTTTCACGCCGGCCTTGTGACCAGCCGCGCCATGGTGCTCGCTGGCGGCGCGTTGCATCTCACCGGGTGGTGCGCGGGTGCGGTGAGCGTTGCCCGCATCGCCTTCACGAGCGAGCGTCGCGACCCGCAGGCCATGGCGATCTCAGTCCTGCTCTTCGTCGGTGTCGCCCTGGGCGGGATGTTCCTCGCGGGCATGGGGCGCGAGGAGACCGCGTGGATCGCGATCGCCGGAAGCGCCGCGCCGTGGCTCTTCCTGCTGCCGGTCTTTCTGGTGGTCAACCACCGCATGATCCCCTTTTTCTCCAGTCGCATTCTGGCGGGCTATGTCGCCTACCAGCCCGGGTTTTCGCTGCCTTTTCTCGGGGCGGCGTGCATCGCGCACTTCCTGCTCGACAGCGCCGGCTTCGCCGGCTGGACCTGGCTCGCCGACGCGCCGATGGCGGCGTGGGTCGGCTGGCTCGCCTGGAAATGGGGTCTCACGCAGAGCCTGCGCGCACGGCTCCTCGCCATGCTGCACCTCTCGCTCACCGTGCTCGCCGCTGCGCTCGCCTTCTCCGCGCTGGCGAGCCTCGCCACGCTGGCCGGGCATCCCGGGCTCTTCGGCCGCGGGCCGCTCCACCTCCTCGGCATCGGCTACTTCGCCGCGATGACGGTGGCCATGGTGTCGCGCGTATCGCTGGGCCACTCGGGCCGCGCGCTGGAGGCGGACGACTGGACCTGGTACGGCTTCCTTGCGCTCATCGGCGTGGGGCTCGCCAGGGCGCTCGCGGATTTCGCGCCGCTCGCCGGCACGCCGCGCGCCGCGTTGCTGGGGCTGGCGGCGGTCGCGTGGATCGTCGTGACGGCCAGCTGGGCCGCGCGCTTCGTTCCCCTCTACCTGCGTCCGCGCGCCGATGGCCGGCCCGGCTAGAACGGGTAGTCGACTCCGCGCCGCGCCGCCATCGAGCGACCCAGCGCCTCGAGATCCTCCGCCGTCACGTAGCGCTTCACCAGGCCCGGGATAGCGCCGTCTTCCGCGGGAATGTGCGTGGCATAGATCGCGCAGAACGCGGCGACGTCACCGGCATCGAGCGGCCTGGCGATGCCGTCGGCAATCCCGTGCAAGGGCTTGCGCAGCCTTGCCCAGGACGCTTCCATTTGCCGGTGGTCCGCCTCGAGCCGCATCCGCAGGTCTTGGAACGCCGCGCGGTCGGCCGCAGCGGTGATGCGCTTCCCGAGGAGGGGAAAGAGGTCGCGGTCCTCGTCCTCGTGGTGGTGCGGGCCGGACTTCTCGAAGTAGCGCAGGACCGACTGCGCGGCGGTGCTCGCCTCCGCGTCGATGCCGTTCTTCGCCAGGTGCGCCGGCAGGCGCGAGAGGGTTTTCAGCTGCTTCTCGATGCGCCGGTGGCACCCGAGCCACATGCCGACCGGATCGTCGAATCCAGCCGGAGTATCGAAGAGGTTCATGGGCCGGCAGTCTAACCCCGCCACCGTGACAATAGGGTTGCGGTGCAGCATCGGGAAAAGGGGCCAGGCTCGATTTGGTTAAATCGAGCCTGGCCCCTTTTCCTTGTCGGCGATGACGACATAGCGCTGCGCGGAACCGGGCTGCACCGCGTCGAACGGCCAGCAGGTGATGAGCGTGAGCTGCGCGGAATCGGCCGCGTCGAGGAGGCGCATGGCGTGCTTGTCGACGACCGCCACCTCGCGCACGCGATAGCGGATCGTGCGCCCGCGCCTGTCTTCCACCGCGATTTCCTCGTCTTCGCGCAGGTGTCTCAGGAACGCGAAGTGCGTGTCGCGATGCGCGACGATGACGCTGTTGCCATCGGTGCCGGGCAGTGCCGTGCCGGCGACGTGGCCCGGGCCGAAGGCGAGCGAGCGTCCGGAGGTGCCGGCGAGCACGTGGAGCCGGATGCCGTGCGCCGGAACCGTGAGGCGGGCAAGGGGCTGCATGTCGGCCCGGGGCCAGGGACGCGCGGTCCCGCCCGTCTTCGCGCGGTCCCACGCGGCAGCGATGAGGTGCTGTGCCAGCGCCGCCTTGGCGTGGATCCAGGTCGCCGAGGCGAGCTGCCACGCCGCCACCGCCAGGAGCAGCGCCGCCAGTGCCGCGACCGGCCAGCGGGGCCGGGGCCGCGTCGTCTCATGCAACGTCTCCTGCGGCTCGCGCCCGTAGCAGCGACCACGCACGGCAAAACGCGCCGGGGTGTTCACGGTGTGCGCGCTCATGGCGAGACTTCCGCGCGGCGATTCCCTCCTGCCGGGATGGCGCGCCCGATGAGCGCGACCACCCCGGCGGCTGCCAGCGCAAGAAATCCGAGCACGATCTGCAGCATCGACTCGGTGTCGGTCTGCGGCAGCTCGCCCGCGGCCGTCGCGCGCGGCGCCGCCGCCTTCACGAGCGCGGTCTTCGACTCGCCGGCGGGGGCCGTGGGCGTCACGTCCACCGCGACGAGGCTCGTGTAGCGCGACACCAGGTGATGCTCGAGCGCGACCTTGAGGACAGCGGGCCGGATGGCGGCTTCGTCCGTCCCCAGGCGCAGCTCGTCCATCAGGCTCGCGATGCGTGCCCTGGCCCAGAGGACGCCCACGCCGTTGGCTTCGCCGTTCGGCGACGGCGTGAGCGCCACGCTCCAGGGTACGTTCCCGCGCATGCCGGAGACGACGATCGTCCCCTGGCCTGGCGCATGGGCGGCGGCGACCACGATGGGCTCGCCGAGGTAGAGATCGGGCACGCGCGCGGGAAACGTCGCGACGGCGGTGCCGTCCGGCCAGCGGATGGACACGTCCCGGAGCACCGGCGCCTCGATCTTCGCGAAGAGCCGAGCCATCCGCTCCTCCACCTGGCGCACGTCGCCGATGTGGGTGAAGGTGCCGCGGCCGAACTGCGCGGCCTTGGTCATGAAGTGGCTGTTGGGCGCCGTGCCGATGCCGACGGTGAAGAGCCGCGTCGAGCCCAGGCGCGCGGCGATCAGCCGGAAGAGCTGGTCCTCGTTGCCCACCGCGCCGTCGGTCATGAAGACGACCTGGCGCAGGTAACCGGGAGTCTCGCGGCCGTCGAGCGCGAAGGCGATCGCGCCGGCCATCTCGGTGCCGCCGTCCGCCTTGAGCCTGCCCACCCACTCGCGGGCGTGCCTCACGTTGCCCGCGGTGGCGGGAAGCGCGTCCGGCCAGAGCGGCCGCGAGACGGAATTGAACTCGACGATGTTGAACCGATCGCGCGGCGTGAGCGTGCCGAGGCCGGTCTGGAGCGCCTGTTTCGCCTGCGTGATCGAGGTGCCCTGCATGGAGCCGGAAGTGTCGATGACGAAGACCGTCTCGCGCGGCAGGGGCGCGATGGCGGCCTTTTCCGCGGCGGTCGGCTGCGGCGGCATCACCATCACGAGCGAGTAGTCGACGCCGTTGCGCGACTCCGTGAACACCGCCGCCTGCGGCGCGGCACCGGCCTGCGGCGCCCAGACGAGCTCGAAATCGCGGTCGGCCTCCTCCTGCTCCTTCTGCAGGTAGAGGACGGTGCGCGTGCCGGACTCCTTCTCGATCCAGGCCTCGTGGTAGGAACTCGTGACCTTCGCCAGCGGCACGCCGGAATCGATGGTCACGGCGATCGCCACCGGATTCACGCCGCCGCAGCCGGCCGGCGCGTAGTCGGGGTGCAGGACGGGATCGGCGTCCGAGGCGGGCTCGTAGCGCGGCGTCACCGCCAGCGGAAAGCGCAGGCGATACTCGCCGTTGTCGTAGACGAGCGTCTGCTGGTACTCGATCAACACGCGCACGTATTCGCCGGGGCCGATGTGGGCCACCGCATTGGTGAAGAGGTTGGGGCGCTGCTGCTCGACGAGAGCCGCCTTGCGGCCCTCGCGCCTGGCCTCGGTGTAGACGCGGCGGGCTTCCTCCTTCTCCCTGACCTGTCCCTCGATCACGCGCTCGCCGATGCGCAGCCGCAGCCGGTCGAGGGCGGCGTTCTCGGGCAGGGGAAACACATAGAGTCCCTCGACCCACGCGGCGCCGGGGTTGTGGAAGGTCTGCGCGACGCGCGTGCGGGCGACGATGCCGGTGATGTGGATCTCGACGTCGGTCTCGACCTTGGGGGCCGGCGCCAGCGCGCCTTCGGTGCCGCTGCGGAAGAACAGCGTGCCCGTCTTCGCGTCGTCGGCCTTGCCCTGGGCGCCGGCCGTCGTCGCAAGCCCGAGAGCCAGCATGGCAAGGATCACGCTCGCCGCGATCCCGGAAAGGACCGCCTTGCCCAGCAGTTCGATGCAGTCGCTGAATGCGGCTTTTGCGCCGCCCCGGTATCCCCCCGCCCTGTCGCTCATGTGCTCTTCCCCTGGCCCGCCGTGTCATTCGGCAGGGCCATTACGCGCGGGCGCGGGGGCGCCAATCTTGGTGAAAGCGGGCGAGGCGGCGACCAATTGTGGCAACAATCTGACGGTACCAGGTACATGTACCAGGTACGTGTACCTGGTACGGGAATCCTCGGACCTGTCCCCTATAATTCCGGGATGAAACGCCGCATCGCGCTCGTCGAGGACGACGCCACCATCCGCCAGAACTATGCCGATGCGCTGGCGCGCGCGGGCTACGAGGTGCAGGCGTTCGCGGACCGCGCGCAGGCCATGCGCTCGCTGGCCACGCGGCTGCCCGACCTCGCCATCATCGACATCGGCCTGGGTGC
>CAZOIB010000140.1:0-4098 GCA_964579785.1 uncultured Lysobacter sp.
GGAAGGGATCGAGCTCAACCTGCTCGGCCTCACCTTCGGCCTCAATCCCTTCGACCCGGCCCTGAAGCTGCCTATGCTGGGGCGGCTTGGGCCGGCGCGGGCCTTGCCTCGCGGATCGGCAGATTGACGAGCGCCGCGAAGGTGGCGAGCGCCATGTCCGCGTACCACATCCAGCTGTAGTTCCCGGTCCGCTCCAGCGAGATCCCGCCCAGCCAGGCGCCGAGGAAGCCGCCCACCTGGTGCGACAGTAAGGTCATGCCGAACAGCGTCGCCAGGAAGCGCGTGCCGAAGAGCTTGCCGACGATGTTGGCCGTCGGCGGCACCGTGGCGAGCCAGGTGAAGCCGAGGCCGGCGGCGAACACGTAGAAGGTCATCGCCGTCTTGGGCGCGGCGAGGTAGGCCGCGATCAGCAGGGCGCGGGAGAAATACATGACCGCGAGGATGTGCTTGCTGCGGTACTTCGCCGTGGCGTTCCCGGCGTACAGGCTGCCGGCGATGTTCGACAGGCCGATGATCGCCAGCGACCAGCTCGCCACCGTCGGCGGCAGCCCGCAGAGGTTCACTTCCTGCGGCAGGTGCGTCACCAGGAACGCGATGTGGAAGCCGCAGGTGAAGAACCCGGCGTTGAGGAGCACGTAGCTGCGGTCGCCGAACGCGTCGCGCAGCGCGCGCCAGGGGGAATCGTTTTCCCCGCCGTGCGGCCGGCCGGTGTTGCCGGAGGCCACCGTGCCCACCAGCGGAAGTGCGGCGAGCGTCACCGCGGCGAGTGACCAGAGCGCGCCAACCCAGCCGATCGCCTGGATCAGCGCTTGGGCGATCGGCGCGAACACGAACTGCCCCATGGAACCGCCGGCGTTGATGACGCCGGAGGCCTTGCCGCGCGCTTCCGCCGGCAGGCGCTGCGCCGCGGCGCCGATCAGCACCGAGAAGCTGCCGGCGCCCGCGCCGATCGAGGCGAGCAGGCCCAGCGCGACGATCAGGCCGAAGCCCGTGCCCATGAATGGCGTCAGCGCCAGGCCGACGGCGAGCAGGACGATGCCGCCGATGAGCACCTTGGCCGGCCCGTGGCGGTCGGCGAGCGCGCCCGCGATCGGCTGGACCGCGCCCCAGGTGAATTGGCCGATCGCCAGGGCGAAGCTGATGGTCGCGATGCCCAGGCCGGTCGCCGAATTGAGCGGCGAAACGAAGAGGCCGAAGGACTGGCGCACCCCCATGGTCACCATCAGGAGGGCGGCCGCCGCCAGCGTGACGATCCACATGCTGCGGGTACTGGTGCTCATTCCACATTCTAGCAAGGCCCCGGGGTTGTCAAATCCAGTTTGACAAGCTAAGATCCGCAGCATGGATTGCGCCGCACGCTTGGTGGAGATCTTCGGCAGCCAGGCCGGCGTGGCGCGCGCGTTCCAGCTCGACCGAGCGGTGGTGCACAACTGGGTGAAAACCGGCTACGTCCCGGCCCGCTGGGCGGGCGAGGTGGAGCGGGTGACCCAGGGCCGCATCAGCGCGGTCGAGATCGTCAACGAAGCCAGCGCGAAGAACCCGGTCCGCGTGAAGTCGCGGCCGGACGACGCGCCTTTCGGCCTTGCGGAGAACGACCCCATGACCCAGTACGCCCCCTCGAAGCGCATCCATTCCTTCCATCCGCCGCAACGGACGCTGATGGGTCCCGGGCCGACCGAAATCCACCCGCGCGTGCTCACCACCATGAGCCAGCCCGCCATCGGCTACCTCGACCCGGTGTTCGTCGAGATGATGGAAGAGCTGAAGTCGCTGCTGCGCTACGTCTACCAGACGAAGAACCCGCTCACCTTCCCGCTCTCCGGGCCGGGCTCAGTCGGCATGGAGTTCTGCTTCGTCAACATGGTCGCCCCCGGCGACAAGGTCGTGGTCTGCCAGAACGGCGTGTTCGGCGGCCGCATGCTGGAGAACGCCATCCGCTGCGGCGGCACGCCGATCCTCGTCGAGGACAAGTGGGGCGAGCCGGTCGACCCGCAGAAGGTCGAGGACGCCCTCAAGAAGAACAAGGACGCCAAGGTCGTCGCCTTCGTGCACGCCGAGACCTCCACCGGCGCGCAGTCGGACGCGAAGACCCTCACCCAGATCGCCCACAAGCACGGCGCGCTGGTGATCATGGATGCCGTCACCTCGCTCGCCGGCACGCCGGTGCGAGTCGACGAGTGGGAAATCGACGCCATCTACTCGGCCAGCCAGAAGTGCCTGTCCTGCACGCCGGGCCTGTCGCCGGTGTCGTTCTCCGAGCGCGTGGTCGAGCACGTGAAGAAGCGCAAGGACAAGATCCACAGCTGGTTCATGGACATGAACCTGCTGCTCGGCTACTGGAACGCCGGCGCGCGCACCTACCACCACACCGCGCCGACCAACTCGCTCTTCGCGCTGCACGAGGCACTCCTCCTCATCCGCGAGGAAGGCCTGGAGAACGCCTGGGCGCGCGCGACGCGCCACCACCTGGCGCTCAAGGCGGGCCTGGAAGCCATGGGCATGAAGTTCCTGGTGAAGGAGCAGTACCAGCTGCCGCAGATGAACGCGGTCTACTGCCCCGAGGGCGAGAACGAGGCCGAGGTGCGCAAGCGCCTGCTGGGCGAGTTCGGCATCGAGATCGGCGCCGGCCTCGGGCCGCTCGCCGGCAAGATCTGGCGCATCGGCCTGATGGGCTACAGCTGCCGCCCGGACAACGTGATGCTGTGCCTCTCGGCGCTGGGGTCCGTGCTCGAAGACATGGGCTACCCGGTCCACGTCGGCGACGCGGAAGCCGCGGCGCACGGCGCCTACGCGCAGATGCACGCCAAGGACGCGCAGCGGAAGAAGCGGGCGGCCTAGGACGGGGAGCGGCCGGGTCAGCCGACCCTGCGCTCCCGGCCTATCCAGTACTTCTCGCGAACCACGCGGCGGAGGATCTTTCCCGCCGAGGACTGCGGCAGCTCGGAAACGAATGCGAGCGACTTGGGCGTCTTGTGTCCGCCCAGGCGCATCCGCACGTGGGCGACGAGTTCGCTCTCCGAGGCCGAGGCGCCCGACCGCAGCACGACTTCTCCGTGCACGGCCTCGCCCCATTCCGCGTGGGGAACGCCGACAACCGCGACCATCTCGACGGCCGGATGTGACGCGAGGGCATCCTCCACTTCGGCGGCATAGACGTTGAAGCCGCCGGTGATGATCATGTCCTTCTTGCGGTCGACGATGAAGACGTAACCGTCTTCGTCCATGTAGGCAAGGTCGCCCGATTTCCAGAAGCCGTCCTGGAACTCGTTGGCCGTCTGCCCGGGATTCCCGTAGTAGCCGGAAACCGTCCCCCGCGAGCGAAGCCAGATCTCCCCCACGGCGCCTGGCGCGACCTCCCTGCCTTCGTCGTCGCGGATGCTGAACTCCACGTTGGCGAGCGGCTTGCCCACCGACGCGAGGCGCCGGCGATCCGCGTCGGTCCTGACGACATGCGCGCTCTTGCTCAAGGAGCAGGCCGCCGGAAAATACTCGCTTCCGCCGTAGGTCTGGACGAAGACCGCGCCGAAGCGCTCCTGCAAAGCGTCCAGTTTCGCGGGCGTGATCGGTGCCGCGCCGTACATGATCGTTTCAATGGAGGAAAAGTCGGTCGAGCGCACCTCGGGCTGGTCCAGGAGTCGATAGAGCATGGTCGGGACGGTCATGACATGGGTGATGCGCTCCGCTTCCACGGTCCTGCACCAGCCCGGCAGATCCGGGCGGTTGAGCGTGTAGTTGGTCGCCCCCGCCATGGCCGTCACGCCGAACGCGGCCATCGTGGCGTGCGACAGCGGCGTGGCGCACAGGAACCGGCTGCCACGCCGCGGGCTGTAGTCCTCCATGTAGCCGAGGCGCGTGTCGTTGATGCAAAGCATGTTGTCCAGCGTGTACATCACGCACTTGCCCCGGCCCGTCGTTCCGCCGGTGAACCGCAGCACGGCCACGTGCTCCCGGTCATCCAGCTCCACGCCTGTCTCGGCCTCCGACGACCTCTCCACCGCGTCCCAGAAGAAGGTCACGCCCTCCCGCGGCGCCATCCTGTCCATCACGACGATCTGGCAGCCGCGGGACCGGAGCGCGTCGTAGTAGCCCTCGAGATGG
>CAZOIB010000141.1:0-8758 GCA_964579785.1 uncultured Lysobacter sp.
GTGAACAAGGGCATCCAGCGCCTGGTGTACGGAACGCGGGCGGCGAGCTGCCTGCCCTCGACCGCGAGCCGCGCGACTTCCACCAACTACCAGGACCTGTGGTGGAACGCGGCCGAAGGCGGCTGGGGGGTGAACGTGACGCACCAGGACAACACGCTCTTCGCCACGCTCTTCACCTACGACGCGAGCGGGCGCGACCTGTGGCTGGTGATGTCGGGCGGGATGCGCCAGGGTGACGGCTCCTATCAGGGCACGCTCTACCGCGCCTCCGGGCCGCCCTTCAACGCCAACCCCTTCACGCCGATCACGGAAGCCAACATGACGACCGTGGGCACGATGCGCTTCGTCTTCGCCGACGGCGAGCACGGGACGCTCACCTACACCGTCGACGGGGCACCGGTCACCAAGGCGATCACGCGGCTCGTCATCTCCAACCCGACGCCGGTCTGCAACTAGGTACGGAAGGGGACGCTACCCAGTGAAGGGTAACGTCCCCTTCAGGCTGTTTACTCCGCCTTGATTCCCGCGGCCTTCACCACTGGGCCGTACTTGGCGAGGTCCGCCTTCATCTGCTCGCCGAACTGCTCGGGCGTTCCGGGGGTCGCGACGATGCCGAGCTTCGCCAGGCGCTCGACGATCTCCGGCATCGCGAGGACGGCGTTCAGTTCCTGGTTGAGCTTCTCGACGATGGCGCGCGGCGTCTTCGCCGGCGCGAGGATGCCCACCCAGGAGCTGGCCTCGAAATCGGGCACCCCGGACTCGATGAAGGTCGGCGTGTCGGGAAGCGACGGCGCGCGCTTGCGGGAAGAAACGGCAATCGCGTTGAGCTTGCCGGCCTGCAGGTGGGTGAAGGCACCCGCGACCGCGGTATAGACGAGCGGCACGTTGCCGCCCAGCGCGTCGCTCATCGCCTGCCCGCCGCCCTTGTAGGGGATGTGCACCAGCTTCGAGCCCGTGCGCATGTTGAGGAGCTCTCCCGCGATGTGCGGGGTGCCGCCGACGCCGGAGGTGCCGTAGGAGACGCCCTTGGGATCCTTCTTCGAGATCTCGATCAGGTCCTTCAGGGTTTTTCCCGGGAACGAGGGATGCGCCACGATGATGAGCGTCGCGTCGCCGATCTTGCCGATGGGGGCGAAGTCCTTGAGCGTGTCGAAGGGGATCTTCGCGAATACGTGCGGGTTGATGACCATCGTGCCGTCGAACGCCAGCACCAGCGTGTAGCCGTCGGGCGCGGCCTGCGCGACGCCGGCCGTGCCGATGTTGCCCGAGGCGCCGGCCTTGTTCTCCACGATCACCTGCTGGCCGAGGCGCTTCGACAGGGCCTCCGCGACGATCCGGCCGCTGGTGTCGGTGACGCCGCCGGGCGCGAAGGGCACGATGAGGCGGATCACTCTCTCCGGGTAGTTGGCCTCAGCTACTCCGGCGAATGCCAGTAATGCAACGGTCAGCGTGGCGAGCAGGCGCTTGGCGATCATCGTTCTTCTCCTTGTGTGATGCGTGGTCGGGGCGGACATTTCAGTCCGCATGAGCCTTGTCGAAGTCCCAGACTTCCTGGAACCCCATCAGCAGCGAGAGCTGGCTGAAGTCGTATTGGGGAGTTGGGCAGCCCTGCGTGGAGCCGGTCGCCTTGAGGTGGCCGTACACGCCCGCCATCGCCTGGATGGCCGCGAGCAGCGCCGAAACGGGAAAGATGGCGAGCCGGTAGCCGATCGCTTCCAGCTCCATCTTGCCGAGCACCGGCGTGCGACCCTTCTCCACCATGTTGGCCACGAGCGGCAGGTGGAAGGACCTGCCGATGGTGCGCATTTCCTCCTCGGTCTCGGGCGACTCGACGAACAGGATGTCGGCGCCGGCCTTTGCGTAGGCTTCCGCGCGGCGCAGCGCCTCGTCGAGGCCGAGGCTGGTCCGCGCATCGGTGCGCGCGATGATGAGGAAGTCGCGCGAGCTGCGCGATTCGGCCGCCACCTGGATCTTCTTCACCATGTCCGCGGCCGGGATGACGCGCCGGCCCGGGGTGTGGCCGCACTTCTTGGGGAATTCCTGGTCCTCGAGCTGGATCGCCGCGGCGCCGGCCTCCTCGTAGCCGCGCACGGTGTGGCGCACATTGAGGAGGCCGCCGTAGCCCGTGTCGCCGTCGGCGATCAAGGGCGCGGTCGATTGCGAGGCCATCGTCTTCACCCGGCCGACCATGTCCGTATAGGTCGCGAGTCCTGCATCGGGAAGCCCGAGGTGCGAGGCCACGGTGCCGTAGCCCGTCATGTAGTGCGCCTCGAAGCCGAAGGTGTTGGCGAGGCGCAGGGACACCATGTCGTGCACGCCCGGCGCCACGACGAGGGAGGGGGATTTGAGTCTCTGCCTGAGAGCCGGATGGGCCATCGCAAGTCGCTGGTTGGGGGCGCGGAACCGGGATGGTAGCGGAAACGGGGCGCCCGGCTTGCTGAAAGAGGACGCAACCCTCCAACGTGCACTTCACCGGGGAAGGGTTGCGTCCCCTTCAGCAGCACGACAGGCACATGTCCGACGCTACTGGAGCTTCGCCACGTCGTCCGCCATGCGCCGCCGCAGGGCCGCATCGGGCATCGGCCCGCGCAGCGCCCCGATGTTCTCGCGCATGTGCGCAGGGTTGCTCGTGGCGGGGATCGCGCAGGTGACCGCGGGATGCGAGATCACGAACTTGAGGAATACCTGCGCCCAGTTGGCGCAGGCGATCTCGCGCGCCCACCCGGGCAGGGGCTTGCCCTTGACCGCGCCGAAGAGATCGCCGCCGTCGAACGGGCGGTTGATGATGACGGCCGCTCCCCGTTCTGCGGCGAGCGGCAGCAGGATCTTCTCCGCGCTGCGGTCGGCGAAGCTGTAGCTGAACTGCACGAAGTCGAAGCGTTCGCGCTGCATCGCCTCCGCGAGGTCGTCGTGCCGCCGTCCGTGCGAGGTGGTGATGCCGATGTAGCGGATGCGGCCGCGCCGTTTCCAGTCCTTGAGCGTGACGAGGTGCGTCTCCCAGTCGAGCATGTTGTGGACCTGCATCAGGTCGAAGCGCTTCACGCGCCAGTGGACGAAGGAATCCTCCATCTGCCGCACGCCGAGGAAGCGCGTGGGCGTCCACACCTTGGTCGCGTTGAATACCCTGGCCGGCCGCAACCGGGGCACCTGTTCGCCCAGGACCGCCTCGGCGTAGCCGTACATGGGGGAGGAGTCGAGGAGGGCGCCGCCACCCGTGAAGAACTCGTGCAGCACGCCCAGGCGCGCCTCGCGCTCCGCGCCCGGGGCCACGTCGAAGGTGAGCCAGGTGCCCATGCCCACCGCCGGGACCTGCTCGCCGCTGGCGGGGATGGCGCGTTCCAGGATCGGCTCGGCGGCCGCGTTCCCGGTTGCGGGCAGGGCTGCGCCGCAGGCGAGCGTGGCCAGCCGGGCGAGGGCGGTGCGTCGGTCGGGGCGGTGTCCGGTGTTCATGCGCGTGATTCCCTGCGAGCTTACCCAGTTTGCCGCTCCCGGCGTAGGATGTCGCCTACGTTACTCCGGAGGAGAAAAAGACATGATCGACCGTCCGATCGGCGACATCCTGAAGAGCAAGATGAGCCCGAACCTGATTTCCGTCACCGCGACCGCCACGGTGAGCGACGCCGTGGCGCTGATGGACGAGAAGGGGCTGGGTTCCATCCTCATCCGCGACTCCGCCGGCGCGATGGCCGGCATCTTCACCGAGCGCGACCTCATGCGCCGCGTCGTGCGCCAGAATCGCGACCCGAAGACCACGCCCATGTCGGCCGTCATGACCCCCGACGTGCGCCACGTGCCGGCCTCGGAGTCCCTCGTCGAGGTGCTGCGCATCATGATCGAGCACGGTTACCGCCACATGCTGGTATCCGAGGGCGGCAAGCCCGCCGGGGTGGTGTCGATCCGCGACCTCATGCACTGGCTCATCCTTCCCGACGCCCCCATCGCCCACGAAGGGCGCCGCGGCGTGATCAAGACGCGCACAGAGGACGCGGTGCAGACCCTCCGCCAGGGATGAGGTACCAGGTACATGTACCTGGTACCGTGGCTCGCGCAGTCGCCGGGAGGGGCAAAAACCGCTATAATTCGCGCCTCCGCAGCGCCCGTAGCTCAGTTGGATAGAGTACCTGGCTACGAACCAGGGGGTCGTGGGTTCGAATCCTGCCGGGCGCGCCAGATGCAAAGAGGGGCCAGTCGAGAGACTGGCCCCTTTGTTCTTCAGCGATCGCCAAACCTGCTGGAGTGGCTGTCAGCGAAGGGTTGAGGGCATGTATCTATTCTGATACAGTTGCTCATGCTGAAGCCCAAGCTGGCAGTTCGGTTCTTTCGCACATCTGCAGGGCGGGAGCCTGTTCGCGAATGGCTGAAAGGCCTCGGGGACGTCGAACGAAAGGCAATCGGGGATGACATCCGCACCGTCCAGTTCGGGTGGCCTCTTGGAATGCCCTTGGTGCGAAAGATGGAGGAAGGCATCTGGGAAGTCCGCATTGACCTCCAGAATGCCATCGCTCGAGTTCTTTTCACCATGCACGACGGCGACGCCATCCTCTTGCATGGATTCATCAAGAAAGACCGGAAGACGCCAAGACCTGATCTCGAAACCGCGAAGAAGCGAATGAAGCTGCTGTGACGAAAGGAAATACCATGCGTCCCAAGAAGACGAATCAACATGTCGGTAGTGAATTCGAGGATTTTCTTCGCGAGGAGGGCCGACTTGAGGAATCCACGGCGCTGGCTCTGAAGCGCGTGCTTGCGTGGGAGTTCCAGCAAGCCATGGAAAAGGCGAATGTTTCCCAGGCCGAAATGGCACGTCGCATGCACACGAGCCGCGCGGTCATTCGTCGCCTTCTCGACGAAAACGACCCGTCGGTGACGCTGACCACGATCAGCAAGGCAGCAAACGCACTGGGAAAAAACCTGAGGCTGAAACTTGCCGCTTGATGGTCAGTGTTCTTTCAAATCCTGCCGGGCGCGCCAAGAACATGAAGGGGCCAGTCGCGAGACTGGCCCCTTTCATTTCCGCTGCCCTCGTCAAGCCGTCGGGCCGGAACAACTACGCTTGGCGCGTATGCGTGGGACGCGTATCGTGTTTCGACGGTCTTCGTCGAACTCTCCCCATTCGCCGGGTTCAGTCGCGAGCATTGAACCGACGAGGACCTGCGGGCATTCCAGAGTTTCCTGCTCGTTTCGCCCGGCGCTGGGGACCTAATTCCGGGCGGAGCCGGTCTGCGCAGGGTGAGGTGGACGGTGCGGGGTCGCGGCAAGCGCGGCGGGTCCAGGGTCATCTATTACTGGCAGGTGTCCGCGCATCGCATGTATCTGATCTACGGGTACGTGAAGAGCGAGCGCGAAGATCTGACGCAACAGCAGATCAAGGTGCTGGCAGATCTCATGAGGGACGTGAAGAATGGATAAGCAGCACTTCGAGCAGTTGATGAAGGGCGTACGCGAGATGAAGCGCCACATGGAGGGCAAGGCCGTGCGCGGTGCGAAGGCGACCGAACTCGTGAGGCCCGACGTTCGGGCGATCCGCGAAGCGGCGAAAATCCGCCAGTCGCAGTTCGCCCGCCTGATCGGGGTAAACATTCGCACCCTGCAGAATTGGGAGCAGCACCGGACGCGTCCGACAGGCCCGGCGCGGGCCCTGATGAAGATCGTGGCGTCCGACCCGAAAGCGGCGATCGAAGCCCTGCATGCATAACTCGATGAGCCTCCCGGCGTAGGGACTGGATGATTTCGGGAGTCAGTTCCCTGGCATTTGCCACTACGGCTCGACAATCCGTTGCACGACGCGTCGCGCGAGCGGGGCGACCAGCAGGACGACCGGAAACGCGACGACCCAGGCCGTGAGCCACGCGCCGACCCACAGGTCCGCGAAGCCGGGAACGCTTCCCGCCGCACGAAAGGTCGCGATTCCCGAGACGAGAAAGGACATCAGTCCCGAGAGGATGAGTCCGAAGAGGACCGGTGCATATCGTTTCGCAATCATGATGTAACCTCCGTTTGGGTTGGTCGCGATGAAGTTCATCGCGAAATGGACTGCAGGGCAGCAGCGGCCAGGTAGAGTCCGGCGCCGAAGACGGCGTGGTTCACGAGGCTGCGCAGGCAGTTCTGCACGGGGGCCGGCGTGCGCGACGACGCGAATCCCGCCCCCATCGCCGGCTGCATGACGAAGAGGGGCGCGACAACGGTGCCCATGCCCAGGGCGAGGGCCGGGAGAATGGTCGGCGAGCGCATCCACGACAGGCCGCCGATCGCGACCATCAAGCCGGCGAAGACGATCCCGACGGCGTAATGGACGAGCCAGCCCAGGGCCGCTTCGCCCGGGATCGGCGGGGACTTCGCGATGGCGCCGTGCTTCCAGCGGCCCCGGATCAGGTGGCCGGCCCAGCGGCCGATGAACGCGAAGTTGAGCGTTGGCACGCCCATTTGCTTGAGCACGGCCAGCCAAAGGTCCATCACGGCGGTCGCGCCGATGCCGACGAGCGCGATGCGGGAAATTTCTTCAAACGAATTGTTCATGGAGGCCTCTCCGGTTTGACGGGTGGACGTCGATGGAGGCACTCTAGAAGCTCAAGTCAACTTGAGGTCAAGGGGTTTTTTTCATGGACATCGCGGAAGTGTCGAAGCGCACCGGGGTACCGGCCTCGACGCTGCGGTACTACGAGGAGAAGGGGCTGATCGCCTCCACCGGCCGCCAGGGATTGCGCCGCCGCTTCGCCCCGGGCGTGCTCGACCAGCTGGCGCTGATCGCCCTCGGCCAGGCTGCCGGCTTCTCGCTGGACGAGATCGGGGCGATGTTCTCGCCCGCCGGCAAGCCCAGCATCGACCGCAGGATGCTCTCGGCCAAGGCGGGCGAGCTCGATGCGACCATCAGGCGGCTGAAGGCGGTGAGCAAGGGGTTGAAGCACGCGGCGGCGTGCCGTGCGCCGAGCCACGCCGAATGCCCGACGTTCCAGAGGCTGCTCAAGGCCGCGGCGGCGGGCGCGCTCGAGCCCACCAAGGCTACGGAACGCACCCCGCGCCGACGACGGAAGTCACGCGACCCTGGAACTCCGCGCCCGGAACGAATTGCGCCCGCACGCCGTCCCGGCCCAGGGTCGTGACCTGTCCCGTCCAGTAGTTGAAGCCGGCGGCGTCACCTCCCGGGCCACGCCTCAGGTAGGCGTTGTAGACGTCGCCGGTGAAGTCGCGGTCGCTTCGGGCGCGTGCCAGGTACTCGCTGCTGTTGAAGAACTGCCCGGCGATGAAGTTCACCTCCGTTGCCACGGCCGCTGCTCCCTGGCATTGCGCGTCACGGATGCGGTTGAGCCAGTAGGTGAAACCCGCCGAGTCCGGCAGCCGCCCGAAAGCCCCCCGGAAGAGGTCGATGGCCATCGTGATCTCCGGCCGGACACTGGCTGCGCCGAACAGGGCCGTCATCTGGCCGGAATACTCCGCCGAGAACAGGAAGCTGTTGAGGAGCGCGCTGCGCGAACCCGACGCGGCAAGTTCCCCCTGCCAATAGGCCAGGCCGCTGGCGTCGGGCGTTCGATTGAAGAAGGTCCGGTACAGGTCGGTGAGGTACTGCGTGTCGGACGTGTTCCGGCCCACGTATTCGGAGCTGGCGAAGAACGCCATGGACATGGCGAAGAACACCTCGCGCACGTCCGCGCCCAGCCCCCGGACCCGCGTGGCCTCTCCGGCCCAGAAGTCGAGGCCTGCCTGGTCGGGGGCGCGACCGAGGATGGTCTGGTAGTAGCCGGTGATCACGCCGGCCACGGCGTTGGCGAAGTCCAGTTCCTTCAGTCCGACTTCGTGCAGCGCGGTGCCGTCGTCGCGCCGCGTCGCCCGGGCGTTGGTCGCGCAGTTGCCGTAGGTGATGGGCGTGTTCGAGCCCCAGGTGCCGCCGGCAAAGCTGATCGGCGAGAACGCCACCCGCGCATGGGGGACCGATGCGCATTCGGCGACGCTCGTGTAGTACTCGGTGAAGGCGACGAACACGGATTGCAGCGGCACGTCCTGGGTGATGCGGATGCGGCCGATGTAGGTGGAGGTGCCGGTCGAGGTGTCGACGAGGGTTGCCTTCCACCACAGCGCGCCGTCCTTCTCCACCCGGAAGCGATACCCGACGCCGGCCTTCCACGCGTACGGAATGCGCACGCTGTAGCCGATCCCCTCGCCGTCGAAAGTCTGTGCCGTCGCGCCCGGGCCCGCTTCGGCGGCATCCGCGTTCCAGATCGAGAAGATGGCGATCTTGCCGACGAGAACGCCGCTGATGTTGCCGCCGGTCTGCAGCCCGACATAGCCGCCGTGGTCCACGGTGACGCTGGTGTAGAACTGCTGCGCCCAGTAGAGGTTGGAGGCGTCGGGGGGCGCCGACTCGATCGTGAACGTCATCTCGAAGGCCGTCGCGCTGCCGGTGGCATTGGTCTGGTGCGAGGCCATGCCGCCGGGGACGACCGCGGCCATGGCGGGAGCCGCGCCGATGACGAGGCTGGCGCACAGGAGGCGCAGCCACAGGGCGGGAACGGCGATCGAGGAGAAAAACGGGTTGGCGCTCATGCGGGCTTCACCTTTCATTGCGGTATCGGGCGCACCTCGCCGTTGACGGTGCCGATCTCGTTGGCGTGCGGGGCGATGACGGCGGCGGGCTTCTCCGTCTGGTCTGCGGCGATCTCCGCGTGCAGCCAGGCGCGGAACGTGGCGAGCTTCGGCGAGTTCGCGATGCGCGGCGGATAGACGAGGTACATCCGGCGGGCTGCGGGCGTCTCGATCGTGAAGG
>CAZOIB010000142.1:0-8065 GCA_964579785.1 uncultured Lysobacter sp.
ACGTCACCGTCCACGACAAGGGCAACATCGTGAAGGGCACGGTCATCTCGATCGAGTCCAAGGGCGCGGTGATCGAGCTCGAGAAGGACGTGGAAGGGTACCTGCGCGCCTCCGAGATCTCGCGGGACCGCGTCGAGGACGTGCGCACCCACCTGAAGGAAGGCGATGCCATCGAGGCGGTGATCGTGAACATCGATCGCAAGAACCGCTCGATCAACCTCTCCATCAAGGCCAAGGACGCCGCGGAGGAGTCGGCGGCGCTCCAGAAGATGGCCTCCGAAAGCAACGCCGCGGCGGGCACCACCAACCTGGGTGCGCTCCTCAAGGCGAAGCTCGGCGCGGGCAAGGAATAGAAAGGCCAGGAAAGATGCAAGGGGGAGACTCGCACGCCATGACCAAGTCGCAGCTCATCGAACTGCTGAGCGTGCGGCACAGTCAACTGGCGCCCAAGGACGCGGAACTCGCCGTGAAGACGATGCTCGATGCGATGGCGCACACCCTCGCATCGGGAAATCGCATCGAGATCCGCGGCTTCGGCAGTTTCGGCCTGAACTTCCGCCCGCCGCGGGTGGGACGCAATCCCAAGACGGGCGAGAAGGTGCAGGTGCCGCGCAAGTACGTGCCGCACTTCAAGGCCGGCAAGGAGCTGCGGGAGCGGGTCGATTCCCATGAGTGACCGGCCGCGGCCGGGATGAAAGCGAAGGCGGCGGGGTAAAATATGCCCCGCCGCTTTTTTTTGCCCAGAACGACAGTTCCCGGATCAAGACATGCAAGCACTGGCCTGGATCTTCCGCATCGCGATCGTGCTGGTGCTCGTCTGGTTTGCGGTCCGCAACAGCCAGGTCGTCACCCTGCACGGCCTGCCCGAACAGTCCTGGCAGGCGCCGCTCGTCTTCGTGGTGCTGGTCGCCTTCGTCGGGGGGGTCGTGATCGGTCTGCTCGCCTGGCTGCCGACCGTGGTGCGCCAGCGCCGCGAGGTGGGGCGGCTGCGCAAGACGGCCGCGGCGATTCCCGCCGTGCCGGCGCCGCCCGCGGTCCCGGCCCCCGTTTCCGCAGCCGGCGCAGATACTCCGGACTCCCATGGAATTTGAGTTCTGGTGGCTGCTCGCGCTGCCGGTCTTCTTCGGGATGGGGTGGATCGCCGCGCGCGTCGACCTGAAGAGCCTGCTCTCGGAATCGCGGCAGATGCCGTCCTCGTACTTCCGCGGCCTCAACTTCCTCCTGAACGAGCAGCCCGACAAGGCGATCGAGTCGTTCCTGCAGGTGGCCAAGGAAAACCCGCAGACCGTCGAGCTGCAGTTCGCGCTCGGGAGCCTCTTCCGCCGCCGCGGCGAGGTCGATCGCGCGATCCGCATGCACCAGGACCTCATCGCCCGCGAGGACCTGCCCGAGGAGGAGCGGCGCCAGGCGTCCTTCGAACTCGCGCAGGACTACTTCAAGGCGGGCCTCCTCGACCACGCGGAAGGCGTGCTGGTGACGATGGCGCAGGCCGATCCATCCGCGGACGTGCACCGCCATCTCCTCGACATCTACATCCAGGAGAAGGACTGGGAGAAGGCCATCGGCGCCGCCCGCAAGCTCGAGGTGAGCGCCAAGAGGAACTACCAGAAGGAGATCGCCAACTACCACTGCGAGCTCGCGATCACGCAGCAGATCCACGGCGAGAAGGGGCGCGCGCTCGAGCTCCTCGACCGCGCGCTGGAAGCCAACCGGAAGTGCGTGCGCGCGAACCTGCTGCGCGGCGAGTGGCTCGCCCGCGAAGGCCGCCACGAGGACGCCATCGCCGCGTGGAAGGCGATCGAGATGCAGGACGCCTCCTATCTCGGCCTGGCGGCCGATGGCCTGGTCGAAAGCTACAAGGCGCTCGGCCGCCCGGGCGAGGGCCTGACGCTGGTGCGCGGGCTGCAGAACCGCTACCCGGGTCTCGACCTCCTGGACGTCGTCTACCAGGCGAGCGCCGAGCACGAAGGCGACGAGGCCGCCTGGCGCCTGGTGCGCGAGGAGGTGCGGCGCAATCCCACCCTGGTCGGCCTCGACCGCCTGATCGATGCCGAGCTGCTGCGCGCGCCGCCGGAACGCCGCCAGGACCTGCAGCTCATGAAGTCGCTGGTGCATTCGCATGCGCAGGCGCTTTCCGTCTACCTGTGCTCGCAGTGCGGATTCAAGGCCCGGCAGTTCTACTGGCAGTGCCCCGCCTGCGGCGGCTGGGAGACCTTTCCGCCGCGCCGCACGGCCGAGCTGGAAACCGCCGGCCGTCACCTCGCGAGGATGCAGATTGGACAGTAAGCGCATCATCGTCGCGCTGGACTACCCCGCTGCCGCGCCCGCACTCGCGCTGGCGGCGCGGCTCGACCCGGCGCTCTGCCGCGTCAAGGTCGGCAAGGAGCTCTACGTGGCAGCGGGTCCCGCCGTCGTCGAGCAGCTGCAACAGCGCGGCCTCGAGGTGTTCCTCGACCTCAAGTTCCACGACATACCGAACACCGTGGCCGGAGCGTGCCGGGCCGCCGCGGGACTGGGCGTGTGGATGCTGAATGTCCACGCGAGCGGCGGGCTGGCGATGATGCGCGCGGCGCGCGAGGCCGTGGCCCGGCTTGCCAGGCCGCCACTGCTCATCGGTGTCACCGTGCTCACCAGCCTTTCCGACGCGGACCTGGCGGCCATCGGCTACGCCGGCAGCGCCGCCGCGAACGTCGAGCGGCTGGCACGCCTGGCCGCCGATGCCGGCCTCGACGGCGTCGTCTGTTCGGCCGAAGAGGCCGCGCTGCTGCGCCATGCCATCGGGGCGAATTTCGTGACGGTCACGCCGGGCATCCGCCTGCCGGGCGATGCCAAGGGCGACCAGTCACGCGTCGTGACCCCCGAGGACGCCGTGCGCCGCGGTGCGCACTACCTGGTGATCGGGCGCCCGGTGACGCAGGCTGCCGACCCGGCGGCCACACTGGAGTCCATCGCGCGTTCCATCGAAAGCGAGAAGGCAGCGCCATGAAAGTCAGCATCGTCGGCACCGGCTACGTCGGCCTCGTGACCGGAGCGTGCCTTGCCGACGTCGGCAACCACGTGCTTTGCCTGGACCTCGACGAGCGCAAGATCGCCATGCTGCGCGGCGGCGAGATCCCCATCTTCGAGCCGGGCCTGCGCGAGATCGTGCGCGCCAACGTCGAGGCCGGGCGGCTGCGCTTCACCACCGACCCGGCGGAGGGTGCGCGCTACGGCTACGTGCAGATGATCGCCGTGGGCACGCCCCCGGGGGAGGACGGCTCCGCGGACCTGCAGTACGTCCTCGCGGCCGGACGCGCCGTCGCCCAGCACATGGACGGCCCGCGGATCATCGTCGACAAGTCCACGGTGCCGGTGGGAACGGCGGACAAGGTGCGCGCCGAGGTGGCGCGCACGCTGGCCGCCCGCGACGCCACGCACGCCTTCGCGATGGTGTCGAACCCGGAGTTCCTCAAGGAAGGCGCCGCGGTCGAGGACTTCATGCGGCCGGACCGCATCGTCATCGGCGCCGACGACCCCAAGGCGATCGAGGCCATGCGCGAGCTCTATGCGCCTTTCCAGCGCAGCCACGAACGCCTGCAGGTGATGGACATCCGCTCGGCGGAACTCACCAAGTACGCGGCCAATGCGATGCTCGCCACGCGCATCTCCTTCATGAACGAGCTGGCGCTCCTCGCGGAGCGGCTCGGCGCGGACATCGAGCACGTGCGCAGGGGGATCGGCTCGGATCCGCGCATCGGCTACCAGTTCCTCTATCCGGGCATCGGCTACGGCGGCTCGTGCTTTCCGAAGGACGTCACGGCGCTTCTGCGCACCGGACAGGAGAACGGGGTGGACCTCAAGGTGATCCGTGCCGTCGAGCAGGCAAACGAGCGCCAGAAGGGCGTGCTGGTGGAGAAGATCGTGCGGCGCCTGGGCGAGAACCTCGCCGGCCGCCGCATCGCGCTCTGGGGCCTCGCCTTCAAGCCCAACACCGACGACCTGCGCGAAGCCCCGAGCCGCGTGGTGATCGAGGGGCTCCTCGCGCGTGGCGCGACCATCAGCGCCTACGATCCCGTCGCGATGCCGGAGGCGCGCCACCTTTATGCCGACGAGCCGCGCGTGCATTTCGCCGCCGATGCCCTCGCCGCTGCCCAGGGTGCCGACGCGCTGGCCATCGTCACCGAGTGGAAGGCGTTCCGCAGCCCGGACTTCGACGAGCTGAAGCGCCTGCTCGCCTCGCCCCTGATCTTCGACGGGCGCAACCTCTACGAGCCGGCCGCGGTGCGCGCGCAGGGGTTCGAGTACTTCCCGGTCGGACGATGAAACCCACCGAACTCCCGCAGTTCGCCGGCCGCCGCGTGCTGATCGTGGGCGATGTCATGCTCGACCGCTACTGGTTCGGCGACGTCGAGCGCATCTCGCCCGAGGCCCCGGTCCCGGTCGTCCTCGTGCGCAGGGTCGAGGAACGCCCCGGCGGGGCGGCCAACGTCGCCCGCAACATCGATGCGCTGGGTGGAGAGGCGACCCTTCTTTCGGTGATCGGGGACGACGAGGCGGGTGTCAGCCTGCAGGCGCTCCTGGAGGCGGGCGGGGTGCGCGCCTCGCTGCACCGCGACCCGCAGCTCTCCACGACCGTGAAGCTGCGCGTCATCGGGCAACAGCAGCAGCTCATGCGCATCGACTTCGAGCGCGCGCCGGGGCACGAGGTGCTGGCGGCGAAACTGGACGAGTTCGAACGCCTGGTCGATGCGGCCGACGCGGTGGTCCTGTCGGACTACGGCAAGGGGGGGCTCGCGCACGTCACCCGCATGATCGAGGTGGCGCGCGCCCACGGCAAGCCGGTGCTGGTGGACCCCAAGGGATCGGAATACGCGCGCTACCGCGGCGCCACCGTCCTCACGCCCAATCGCGCCGAGTTTCGCGAAGTGGCGGGACGCTGGTCCGACGAGGCGGACCTCGGGCGCCGCGCGCAGAAGCTGCGGACCGAGCTTGCGCTCGATGCGCTCATCGTCACGCGAAGCGAGGACGGCATGTCGCTCTTCACCGCCACCGAGACGCGGCGCGAGCCCACGCGCGCCCGTGAGGTGTTCGACGTGAGCGGCGCGGGCGACACGGTGATCGCCGCACTCGCCCTCATGGTCGCCGCCGGCGCCGACCTGCCCTCGGCCATGCGCGTGGCCAACCATGCGGCGGGCATCGTCGTCGGCAAGCTCGGCACGGCAGTCGTCCATCGCGAGGAGCTCGTCGAGAGCCTCGCCCAACATACCCAGAGCAGGACCGCAACGCCATGACCATCATCGTCACCGGGGCCGCAGGGTTTATCGGTTCAAACGTCGTCAGGGCCCTCAATGCGCGGGGCGTGACGGACATCATCGCCGTCGACAACCTCACGCACGCGGAGAAGATGCCGAACCTCGCGGACTGCGAGATCGCCGATTACCTCGACAAGCAGGACTTCATCAGCCGCATCCGTGCCGACGAATTCGATGCGGACGCGACGGCCGTGCTGCACCAGGGCGCCTGCTCGGACACGATGGAGACCGACGGCCGCTACATGATGGAGAACAACTATCGCTATTCGCTGGATCTCCTCGACTGGTGCCAGCGTTTCGCCATCCCGTTCATCTACGCCTCCTCGGCTTCCGTCTACGGCGCCGGGCGCGTGTTTCGCGAGTCGCGCGAGCACGAAGGCCCGCTCAACGTCTACGGCTACTCGAAGTTCCTCTTCGACCAGGTGGTGCGGCGCCGGCTCGCTGCGCGCGCCGCGCAGGTGGCCGGCTTCCGCTACTTCAACGTCTACGGCCCGCGCGAGACCCACAAGGGGCGCATGGCGTCGGTGGCCTTCCACTTCTACAACCAGTTCCTGAAGGAGGGGCGCGTGCGCCTCTTCGAGGGCAGCGCCGGCTACGGCGACGGCGAGCAGATCCGCGACTTCGTGAGCATCGAGGATGTCGTGCGCGTGAACCTCCACTTCCTCGACCATCCGGAGATCTCCGGCGTCTTCAACGTCGGCACAGGCAAGGCGCAGAGCTTCAACGACGTCGCCTGCGCGACGGTGAACGCGATCCGCCGCTCGCGCGGGGAGGCGCCGCTCACGCTGGCGCAGCTGCGCGAGGCGGGCGCCATCGAGTACATCGCCTTTCCGCCGCAGCTGGTGGGCAAGTACCAGAGCTACACCGAGGCGGATGTATCCGCATTGCGGCAGGCGGGCTACGCGAGTCCGTTCCTGACGGTGGAGGAGGGGGTCGGGCGCTACGTGCAGGCACGGCTGGAAGCGGGGCACGGGCGTTGAGCCGGGTCGATTTACAGGGTGGATGATAAAAGTCGCATAAAAACAAGATGTTAGGATTCACATGGGAGACGTCCACGAGGGAGCCCGTCAACCGATTCGGTTGGCAGGCGTTACCTGCGTAGCGTCACAAATGGCAAACGCAAGTCGAAACAACCAGTAAAGGGGAAAAGGAAATGAAGAAGCTTCTGGCATTGTTCCTGGCGCTCATCGCCTACGTCGGCATCGCCTTCGCCGCGGTCAACATCAATTCCGCGACGAAGGAGCAACTGGAGAGCCTCGATGGCATCGGCCCGGTGAAGGCGCAGGCCATCATCGATTACCGCAAGAAGAACGGCCCGTTCAAGTCGCTCGAGGACCTGAAGAAAGTCGACGGCATCGGCGATGCGACCTTCGACAAGATTCGCAAGGACGTCGCCCTCTCCGGCACCACCAAGGTCGACACGCCGGCGAAGGCCGAGCCGAAGAAGGACGAGAAGAAGGCCGAGCCGAAGAAGGACGAGAAGAAGGCCGAGCCGAAGAAGGACGAGAAGAAGGCCGAGCCCAAGAAGGACGAGAAGAAGGCCGAGCCCAAGAAGGACGAGAAGAAGGCCGAGCCCAAGAAGGACGAGAAGAAGTCTGCTGACGACAAGAAGGCCGACAAGAAGGCAGCCGACGAGAAGAAGGCCGCCGACAAGAAGGCCGCCGACGAGAAGAAAGCCGCCGACAAGAAGGCAGCCGCCGACAAGAAGGCCGCCGACAAGAAGGCAGCCGACGCCAAGAAGGAAGAGCCGAAGAAGTAACCCGCCTCTTTCGCTGCATCCCGAAGGCCCCGCCCCAGGCGGGGCCTTTTGCTTGTGCGGCCGGTGGCGCAATCCCCGCGGCTATACTGCGGGCAAATCAATCGCGAATGCCCCGCCATGTTTCCCACCATCGAGCAATTCGTCGGCAATACGCCCCTCGTGCGGTTGCAGCGCATACCGGGGCGGACCTCGAACGTGCTCCTGGCCAAGCTGGAAGGAAACAATCCCGCCGGCTCGGTGAAGGACCGGCCGGCGCTGGCGATGGTGCTGGGAGCGGAGAAGCGCGGCGAGATCAAGCCCGGGGACACGCTGATCGAGGCGACGAGCGGCAACACCGGGATCGCGCTGGCAATGGCCGCCGCCATCCGCGGCTACCGCATGGTGCTGGTCATGCCGGAGCACCTCTCCATCGAACGGCGCCAGACCATGGCGGCGTTCGGCGCCAAATTCGTGCTGACGGCGGAAAAGGGCGGCATGGAACTGGCGCGGGACACTGCCGAGCGCATGCGCGACGCCGGCGAGGGCGTGATCCTCGATCAGTTCTCCAACGCCGACAATCCGCTGGCGCACTACACCGGCACGGGGCCGGAGATCTGGCGCGACACGCGGGGCTCGGTCACGCACTTCGTCGCCACCATGGGCACGACGGGCACGATCATGGGTTGCTCGCGTTTCCTCAAGGAGATGAATCCCGCCATCCAGGTGGTGGGCGTGCACCCGGGACCCGGTGCGAACGTCCCCGGCATCCGCAAGTGGCCGGAGGAGTACCTGCCCAGGATCTTCGACAAGACGCGCGTCGACCGGATCATCGAGGTCTCGCAGCGGGAGAGCGAGGAGATGGCGCGGCGGCTGGCGGCCGAGGAGGGGATCTTCGCGGGAATCTCATCGGGAGGCGGGCTGGCGGCGGCCATGCAGCTGAGCGCCGAGACGAAGGATGCGGTCATCGTCCACATCGTCTGCGACCGCGGCGACCGTTACCTGTCGACGGGCGTTTTCCCGGCCTGACTTGGCTCCC
>CAZOIB010000143.1:0-6197 GCA_964579785.1 uncultured Lysobacter sp.
TGGGAGAAGAACCAGAAGCGCGGCAAGGTGGTGGCCGGCGGCTCCACCATCTCGCAGCAGCTCGCCAAGAACCTCTTCCTTTCCGGCAGCCGCAGCCCCTGGCGCAAGGCCCAGGAAGCCGTCATCACGGTGATGCTGGAGGCGGTGCTGGACAAGCGCCGCATCCTCGAGATCTATCTCAACGTGATCGAGTGGGGAGAAGGAGTCTTCGGTGCCGAGGCCGCCGCGCGCCACTACTTCGGGGTGGGCGCGGCCGCACTCACGGCCGAGCAGGCGGCGCGCCTCGCCGCGATGGTGCCGAACCCGCGCTTCTACGACCGCAACCGCCATGCGCCTTGGCTCGAGAAGAAGACCGGCATCATCCTCTCGCGCATGGGCGCGGCGGACGTTCCCTGAAGCGAGCCCGAAAATAACCTGCGCGCACGGGGACGCCGCAGGCATCAGGGGCCTAGAATACCGGCGACCCACCCGGCCCTCGCGGCCCGCGCACGCGAACGACCTCCGATGCCCCTTTCCGCAGACAACCAGCGCTCGGCCACGCCGCAGGAACAGCTCGATGCGGTGACCAAGCTGCTCGCCAAGCAGCGGCTGGTGGAGGAGCTCGTCCACCGCCAGGGCGAAAGCAATTCGCGCAAGCCCGCGCTGGTCGAGTCGCTCGTGCACAAGCAGAACCTGGCGGAGCTGCAGAGGCGACTCGACGGCCTGCACCCGGCCGATGTCGCCTTCATCCTCGAGGGCCTGCCGCTCGAGGAGCGCCTCCTCGTCTGGGGGCTGGTGCGCAGCGACCGCGACGGCGACATCCTGCTCGAGGTCTCCGATGCCGTCCGCGACACGCTGCTCGCGGACATGGACTCGGCCGAGATCGTGGCCGCGGCCCGCAACCTCGATGCCGACGAGATCGCGGACCTCGCTCCCGACCTCCCGCACGAGGTCGTGCAGGACATCATCGAGGCCCAGGATGTCCACGAGCGCGCGCAGCTGCAGTCGGCCCTGTCCTATCCCGAAGGCAGCGTGGGCGCCCTGATGGATTTCGAGATGGTCACCATACGCGAGGACGTCTCCTGCGAGGTGGCGCTGCGCTACCTGCGCCTGTACGACGAGCTTCCCGGGCACACCGATGCGCTCTTCGTGGTCGACCGCGACGACCACCTGCGCGGGATCCTGCCCCTCAATCGCCTGCTGGTCAGCGACCCGGACACCGAGGTCGCCACGCTCTACAACCGCGACGTGGTGTCGTTTTCCCCGGACAGCGATGCCGACGAGGCGGCGCAGGCCTTCGAGCGCTACGACCTGGTGAGCGCGCCGGTGGTGTCGGCCGACGGTCGCGTGATCGCGCGGCTCACGGTGGATGCGGTGCTGGACTTCGTCCGCGAGCGCCAGGAAACGCAACAGCTCGGGCAGGCCGGCCTGCGCGAGGAGGAAGACCTCTTTTCCACCGTCTGGTCCTCGGCCAAGAACCGCGGGCCGTGGCTGGCGCTCAACCTGTGCACGGCCTTCGTCGCCTCGCGGGTTGTCGGCGCCTTCGAGGGTTCGATCGAGAGGCTCGCGGCGCTGGCCGCGCTGATGCCGATCGTGGCCGGGATCGGCGGCAACTCCGGAAACCAGACCTCCACCCTCATCGTCCGGGCGCTGGCCGTGGACCAGGTGAGCGTGGCCAATGCCCGGCGCCTCCTCGCCAAGGAACTCGGCATCAGCGTCCTGAATGGCGCCTTCTGGGGAAGCGTCCTCGGCATCGTCGCCTGGCTCCTGTACCGCAACGTCGCCCTGGGTGGTGTCATGGCGCTCGCGATGATGCTGAACCTGTGCGTGGCGGCGCTGGCGGGGATCTTCATCCCGCTCGCCATGGAGCGCTTCGGCCGCGATCCCGCCATCGGCTCGAGCGTGTTCCTCACCTTCGTGACCGACAGCATGGGCTTCTTCATCTTCCTCGGGCTGGCGACGATCTTCCTGCTCTAGCGCGCATGGCGAGGCTCTTCTTCGCATTGTGGCCGGACCGCGAGGCGGCAGCGGCGCTGGGCGCGCTGGGCCGGGAAGTCGCCAAGGCGGCGGCCGGGCGGGCGTTGCCGGCGGCGAACCTGCATCTCACGCTGGTGTTCCTCGGCGAGGTGCAGGCATCCCGGATTGCCGCCCTGCACCGTGCGGCGGATCGCGTGGCTGGCCGGCCGTTCCGGCTGGCGCTCGATCAGGTCGGCAGTTTCCCGCGTGCCGGCGTGGCGTGGGCGGGGTGCGGCGAGCCGCCGCCGGAGCTGCTTGCATTGCAGGCGGCGCTGCAGGACGAGCTGGCCATCGAGGGGTTCGCGCCCGAGGCACGGCGCTATTCGCCGCACCTGACGCTGGCGCGTCGCACGGGCGCGCCGGTGGCGGCCGGGTCGATCACGCCGGTCTCCTGGCTGGTGTCGGAATGGACGCTGGTCGAGTCCGCGCGGGATCGCGGCGGTTACGCGACGCTGGCGCACTGGCCGCTGGAACGGGAAGGAAGGTAGGGAAGTGAACGCCGCCCGATGGGCGGGCAGGGACTACCGGGAGGATGAGGCGCCCGTTTGCGAGGCGCTCCCTGGCGGCGTCTCCGGCTGCTTGCGCAGCCGATCCGCCGGGGCGCGCCTCGTATTCGGGTTCAGGCCGTGGCCCGGAAGCGTGGAGCTTCCGTTCAGCCCATCGGCTTGATCAGCGGCGTGATGACCGGGGTGACCGCCGGAGCCATGGGCTTCGCGGGGGCCGCCTTCTTCATCGCAGGCTTCTTGGCCGCCTTCTTTTTTGCTGGCTTCTTCTTGGCTTTCTTGGCCGGCTTCTTTGCAGCCTTCTTCTTCTTGGCAGCGGGCTTCTTCTTCGCTACCTTCTTCTTCGCGGTCTTTTTCGCCGCCTTCTTCTTGGCAGCGGGCTTCTTCTTCGCCGCAGGCTTCTTCTTTGCCGCAGGCTTCTTCGCTACTTTTTTCTTCGCGGCGGGTTTCTTGGCGGCCTTCTTCTTGGCGGCGGGTTTCTTCTTCGCAGTTGCCATCGTGTTGCTCCTTTCGATTGTTGGACCGAATTGTCTCTACAGCGGCGGGCGGCAGCTTCGCCGTGGATCCCGCCACTACCAAGCGCCCGGATTTCTCGATCGAACGGTGAAGCCTGGTGGCTCTTTCCGGTGCCTTGCGCCGCTTTCGCGTCATCTCCGCAACCGGCTTGGTGAGCGGATCATATGCGAAAAAATCCGCGTCACCGCGCTTTCGCGCCATGCAGGAACGACTATTTGATCGGACTCGCGGCTAGATGGTATCGAATCGATACCATCACGGGGCCGAATTTCCGGCGTTGGCGGCGCCGCGCCTCAGTCGAGCGTGCGCTCGGCTTCGAAGAGGGAGGCGAGCGTCTCGCGCGGGCGCACCTCGACCGCCGTCGCGCCGTCCACCATCACCTCGCAGGGGCGGGGGCGCGTGTTGTAGTTCGAGCTCATCACCATGCCGTACGCGCCGGCCGCGAGGATGGCGATGCCGTCGCCCGGGGCGATGGCGAGGCTGCGATCGGTGCCGAGCACGTCGGAGGACTCGCACACCGGACCCACCACGTCGTAGGTGCGCGTGTCGCGGTCGAGGGCGGCAAGCGGGGTGATGTCGTGCCAGGCGTCGTAGAGCGCCGGGCGGATCAGCTCGCTCATCGAGGCGTCGACGATCGCGAAGCGCTTGTCCTTGTCGAGCTTCAGGTACTCCACCCGCGCCAGCAGGACGCCGGCGTTGCCGACGATCGCGCGGCCGGGCTCGAGCACCAGCGCGAGGCCGCTGCCGGCGAGGCGCTGCGCCACGGCCCGGCACCAGCGGCCGATGTCGAGGGCCTCCTCCTCCTCGCGGTAGCGGATGCCCATGCCCCCGCCGAGGTCGATGTGGCGCAGGCGCAGGCCGCGCGCGGCGAGCGCGGAGGCGAGCTCCAGCACGCGCTCGAGCGCCGCCTCGAGCGGCGCCATGTCGAGGATCTGCGAGCCGATGTGGCAGTCGATTCCGGTCACCTCGAGGTTCGGGAGCGCCGCGGCGAGGTCGTAGGCGGCCAGCGCGCGCTCGTGCGGGATGCCGAACTTGCTCCCGCGCAGCCCCGTGGAAATGTAGGGGTGCGTGCGTGCGTCGACGTCGGGATTGACGCGCAGGGATACCGGGGCGCGCCGTCCCATCGCGCCGGCGATGGCATCGAGGCGCTCGAGCTCCGGCTCGCTCTCCACGTTGAAGCAGCGGATGCCGGCGGCGAGTGCCGCGCGGATCTCCTCCTCGCCCTTGCCGACCCCGGAGAAGATGACGCGCCCGGGCCTGCCGCCGGCGGCCAGCACGCGCGCGAGCTCGCCGCCGGAGACGATGTCGAAGCCGGAGCCGAGCTTCGCGAGGATGCCGAGCACGGCGAGGTTGGAGTTCGCCTTGACGGCGTAGCAGACGAGATGGTCGGTGCCCGCGAGGGCGTCGTCGAAGCTGCGCCAGGCCGCCTCGATCGCGGCCCGCGAATAGACGTAGCAGGGGGTCCCGTGACGGCGCGCGACTTCCGTGAGGCGCATGCCTTCCATCCACAGCTCGCCGTCGTGGTGGCGGAGGGTGCTCACGGGAACGCGGGCGAGGCGGCCTTCGGCGGCTCGGGAAGGCGCAGCGGACCCTTCTGGCCGCAGGCGGCGAGTGCCAGCGCGAGTGCCAGGAAGACGAGTGCGCGTATCATGCGCCGGAGCGTAGCACAGCCCCTCGAGACCCCATGAACGAGAGCGAATTCCACCGTGCCGTCGACGCCGTCCTCGCCCGCATCGAGCGCGCGGCGGAGGCGACCGAGGGCATCGATTGCGACCTCGAGGCGGGCATCCTGACGCTCGAGTGCCCGGACGGCAGCCGCATCATCGTCAACCGCCAGACGCCCAACCGCGAGATCTGGGTGGCGGCGCGCTCGGGCGGCTTCCACTACGCCTGGAAGGACGGCGCGTGGCGCGACACGCGCTCGGGCGGCGAGCTCTACGCCGCGCTCGCGGCGATCGCGGCGGCGCAGGCCGGCGAGCCGCTCTCGTTCGCCTGAAAGCGCGCGCCGGAAGCGCCGCGGCGCCGCGAAACCGGAACAAGTATCGACTCGACACGAAGAGGCGGGATCGCAAATCCTTGACATTGTCGTATCGACCCGATACTAATTGCCCGGCGCACAGAGGCGCGAGGGGAGGCGACGATGGACAAGAACCCGCTGGTGCTGCTGGAACTGGTCGAAAGGCTGGCGAACCTGATGCGCGCCGAGATGCGCAAGGCGGGCGCCGACGAAAGCCTCCAGCCCGTCCACCTCCACTCCCTCGTCTATCTTAGCAAGGCCAACCGCTATTCCAACACGCCGCAGGCCCTGGCCGCCTACCTCGGGCTCACCAAGGGCACGGTGTCGCAGACGCTCCTGATCCTCGACCGGCGCGGGCTGATCGAGCGCTACCAGGACGACATCGACCGCCGCGTGGTGCGCCTGCGCCTGTCGACCGCCGGCGAGCAACTCCTCTACGAGGCGCAGCCCGCGCTCGCCTGGCAGAACGCGACGCGCAACATCAGCCCCAACCGCATCCGCAACGCGACCTCGGCGCTGCGCGAGACGCTCGCCACCTTCCAGGAGGACAACGAGGGGGCGATGTTCGGCGAGTGCACGGACTGCGCGCACTGCCAGAAGCTCTCGCAGCGCATCTACCGCTGCGGCCTCATGGGCGACCGGCTTTCCGGGCCGGAGACGCGGCGCCTGTGCTGGCTCTACGAGGCGAAGAGCGAGGGCGAGTAGCGCCTCAGCCGGGACCCTGGAGGCGCTTGCGGGCGCGGGCGATGGCCGCGCGGACCGCCTCGGGAGCGGTTCCGCCGACGTGGCGCCGCGAGGCGACGGAGCCTTCGGGGGTGAGAACCGCGAAGACGTCCGCACTGATGAGCGGGGAGAACGACTGCAGGCGCTCGAGCTCGAGCTGCGCCAGGTCCAGCCCGGCGGCCTCGGCCTCGCGCACCGCCCGCGCGACGATCTCGTGGGCGTCGCGGAACGGCACGCCCTTCCCGACCAGGTAGTCGGCCAGGTCGGTCGCGGTGGCGAACCCTTCGGCCAGCGCGGCGCGCATCCGTTCCGGCCGGGGCGTGATGCCGCCCAGCAGCTCGGCCAGGATGGCGAGCGTGTCCGCCAGGGTGTCGGCGGCGTCGAAGAGCGGCTCCTTGTCCTCCTGGTTGTCCTTGTTGTAGGCGAGCGGCTGCGCCTTCACG
>CAZOIB010000144.1:0-5553 GCA_964579785.1 uncultured Lysobacter sp.
GGGAGGGGAGCACGAAGAGCATCCCGGCCGCGATGCCGCCGCGCGTGCCGTGCAGCAGCCAGCCGATGTAGGTGGCCAGCTGCTGCGCCTCGGGCCCCGGCAGCACCATGCAGTAGTTGAGCGCGTGCAGGAAGCGCCGCTCGGAGATCCAGCGCCGGTTCTCGACCAGCTCCCGGTGCATGATCGCGATCTGGCCCGCAGGCCCGCCGAAGCTCACGAAGCCGAGCCGGAGCCAGAAGCCGAGCGCCGCGCCGAAAGTCACCCGTTGCGCGGTTTCGGTCACGAGGGATAGGTCCAGTTGTGGCGCTCGCCGCCGCCGGCAACCTGCGAGCGGCAGGCAGCGTACAGGGCGTCGTAGACCAGGAATCCCTTTTCCAGGAGGACCAGGTCGTCACGGAAGTTGTAGCCGAGTCCGAGCGAAATGGCGAGGAGTCCCGCGCACTCCGGCGCCAGGTCGAGGCGGCCGGTGTCGGCGCCGCGCACGATCAGGGCGAGCCGGGCAAGGGCCTCGTCCTGCAGGCCGAATTCCTCGATGAAGGCGTCGAAGGAACAGCGCTCGCCGCGGTGCGTGAACTCGACGCCCGGAACATCGTAGGCAACCCCGCCGCGCTCCGCCGCCAGGGATCGCACCTCCGCCTCGGGAACAAAGACGAATTCAGCGAGCGGATCGATGAACCTTCGCACGAGCCAGGGGCAGGCGATGCGATCGATCTTCGGTCGCTCCCGCGTGACCCAGACCGAGCATTGCCCGGGTGCCGAGGGAATGGCCGGATGTTCGCGCCGCCGCACGGTGGGCGCGCCCAGCGCGCGCCATGCCTCGATGCCCCCTGCGAGGAAACGCGCGTCGATCCCCCGTTCGCGCAGCGCGTCGGCCGCATTGCGGCTGATCTCGTGACCGTGCACGCAATAGAGAACCACGGGGCGGTGGCGTGGCAGGAACTTCTCCCAGTCGTCCACCCTGAACGGGTCGCGCCAGGTGGCGCCTGCAATCATCGTGGTGTCGGATTCGAAGACCGCGCGGCGGCGTACGTCCACTACGAGCGGGAAGTGGCCCGTGCCGATGCCGGCTGCAAGGTCGGAAGCGCAAAGCGAGAAGGAAATGGTGTCCATGGTCGTCCTTGAAAAAGAAAGGAACGCAGAACTTGGATGGGACACCATCTTTGCCGGGAGGCGCCGGGAGCCTGCGACGTCCCGGTAGACGAATCTTAGCCGCGTCGATCAGGTCGCCGCAAGCCATCCCGGTCCGGTCATTGCGGCGGCTCGCCGGAGGACGGGATGATGCCCCGCTCGAGGTAGAGGGGGCGCAGGTGCTCGCGAAAGGACGGCAGCCGGATCGCGAACACGAGTCCGGCCAGCGCGCAGGCGATGCCGCCGGCGAGGAAGGTGAGAGGCGCCCCGATGCGTTCGGCGAGGAATCCGGCGCCCAGGTGCCCGATCGGCAGCGAGCCGATGAAGAACATCGTGTAATAGCTCATCACCCGGCCGCGCTTCGCGTCGTCGACGACGCTCTGGATGATGGTGTTGCACGAGGCGGCCGTCATGAACATCCCGAAGCCGGCCAGCGCCAGGAAGAATGTCGAGAGGGGCACGGAGCGCGAGAAGCAGAACCCCGCCGCGCCGGTGCCGGCCAGGATCGAGGCGATGGCGATCCACTTCGCCAGGCCCCGCACCGACGGGCGCCGCGCGAGAAAGACCGCTGAGATGACCGCACCCAGTCCGACCGCGCCGATGAAGAGCCCCAGCAGCTGCGGGCCCTGCGCGAAGGTCTTCACCGCGATCGCCGGCATGAGGGAGGAATAGGGCCCGATGGCGACGCTTACCGTGGCGAGCAGGAAGAGCATGCGGCGGATGGGAACGGATCCCAGCGCGTAGCGCCAGCCGTCGGCGAGGTCGGCCAGCGGGTGGCTCGCCTCGCGGGGCGGCGTGGCGCGGACCGTCTTCGTGCCGGCGAGCGCGGCCAGCACCGCCAGGTAGCTCGCGGCGTTGATCGCGAAGCACGTGGTCTCGTCCCAGGCGGCGATGATGAATCCGCCGATCGAGGGGCCGACGAGGCGCGCGCCGTTCATCAGGATGGAATTGAGCGCGATCGCGTTGGCGAGATCCGCGCGATCGTCCAGCAACTGCACGAAGAATGCCTGCCGCGTCGGCGTCTCGAAGGAATTGGCCACGCCCGCGAAAAGCGCGAGGGCGGCGAGCTGGGTCGTGGTGATGATGCCGAGGCCGGACAGGAGCGCCAGCGTGAGCGACTGCAGGAAGAGCAGCGTCAGCACGGCGAGCAGGATGCGGCGGCGGTCGAGCCGGTCGCCGAGCACGCCCGCGAACGGCGAGAGGACGAGGTACGGTGCCGAGTTGAGGAAGCCGACCAGTCCGGTGAAGAGCGTGGAGCCCGAAAGGCGGTAGGCGAGCCACATGAGCGCCACCGACTGCACCCAGGAGCCGACGACCGAGACGGCCTGGCCGAGGTAGTAGCGGCGGAAATTCGCCGAGCCGAGCGCGCGCAGGCTGTGCGGTAGGCCCAAGGGCGGTCAGGCCAGCCGCGCCAGCTGGGTCCGGATGTCGGCGAGTTTGGCGTGGAAGTCCGCGAGCCGCTTCTTTTCCTGCTCGACGACGGCCGCGGGAGCGCGCGCGACGAACGATTCATTGCCGAGCTTCGTCTCCGCCTTGGCGATCTCGCCCTCGAGGCGCGCGGATTCCTTGCCGAGGCGTTCGCGCTCGGCGGCGCGGTCGATCTCGACGTGCAGCATCAACTTGCCACAGCCGGTGACGGCCACCGGCGCGTCCGCATCGGGAAGGGCCGCGACCACGCGCGCCTCGGAGAGTCGGGCGAGGGCCTGGAGATAGGGCAGGTGGATGGCCACGCCGGCTTCGGCCTGCACGAATGCAGGCACCCGCTGGCCCGGCGCCAGGCTCATCTCCGCGCGCAGGTTGCGCGCGGCGTTGGTCAGGTCCTTCAGCGCGGCGACCAGGCGCTCGGCCTCGTCGTCGACCTTTTCCGGCTGCGGCTGCGGCCACTTCGCCACCATCAGGCTTTCCCCGGTGCTGCCGGCGAGCGGGGCGACCTTCTGCCAGAGTTCCTCGGTGATGAAGGGAATGACCGGGTGCGCCAGCCGCAGCGTGGCCTCGAGCACGCGGATGAGGATGCGCCGCGTGCCGCGTTGCGCGGCGTCGCTGCCCGATTGCAGCTGCACCTTGGCGAGCTCGACGTACCAGTCGCAGTACTCGTCCCACGCGAACTCGTAGAGAGCGCGCGCGGCGGTGTCGAAGCGGTACTCCGCGAAGGCCTGCGCGACTTCCTTCTCGGCGCGCTGCAGGCGCGAGATGATCCAGCGGTCCGCGTAGGAGAGTTCGACCGGTGCGGCGGAATCGAGCCCGGTGTCCTTGCCCTCGCAGTTCATGAGCACGAAGCGCGTGGCGTTCCAGAGCTTGTTGCAGAAGCTGCGGTAGCCCTCGCAGCGCTTCAGGTCGAAGTTGAGCGTGCGGCCGTGGGTGGAAAGCGCGGCGAAGGTGAAGCGAAGCGCATCCGCTCCGTAGGAGGCGATGCCCTCTGGATAGTCGCGGCGGATGCGCTTCTCGGCGGCTTCGCGGTGCGCGGGAAGCATGAGCCCCTGCGTCGACTTGGCGAGGAGTTCCGGCAGCGTGATGCCGTCGATCACGTCGAGGGGGTCGATGGTGTTGCCCTTCGACTTCGACATCTTCTGGCCCTCGGCGTCGCGCACGATGGCGTTGATGAAGACGTCGCGGAAGGGCACCTCGCCGGTGAAGTGGAGCGTCGTCATGATCATGCGCGCCACCCAGAAGAAGATGATGTCGAAGCCGGTGATGAGGACGGAGGAGGGCAGGTAGAAGGGCCGCTCCTTCGCCATCGCGGCCGCGTCGGGCCAGCCGAGCGTCGAGAAGGGCACGAAGGCCGACGAGAACCAGGTGTCGAGGACGTCGGGGTCGCGCGCGCCGTCCGTGATGGTCCTGCCCGCGGCTTTCGCCTTGGCGGAGGCTTCGGCAAAGTCGCGGCCCACGAAGGCCGTTCCGTCCTCGGCGTACCACGCCGGGATCTGGTGGCCCCACCAGAGCTGGCGCGAGATGCACCAGTCCTGGATGTTCTCGAGCCACTGGTTGTAGACCGTGGTCCACATGTCGGGCACGAAGCGCGTGCGACCGGCTGCGACCGCCTCGAGTCCCGCCCTGGCGAAGCCGTCCATCTTCACGTACCACTGGTCGGAGAGCATCGGTTCGACCACCGCGTCGGAGCGCTGCGAGCGCGGCTGCATCAGCTTGTGCGGCTTGACGCTTTCGACGAGGCCGGCGCGCTCGAGGTCCGCCAGCACGCGCTTCCTCGCCTCGTAGCGGTCGAGGCCGCGGTAGGCGGCGGGCGCGTTGTCGTTCACTTTCGCATCGAGCGTGAAGATGTCCACCAGCGGCAGCCCATGGCGGGCGCCAACCTGGTAGTCGTTGAAGTCGTGGGCCGGGGTGATCTTCACGCAGCCGGTGCCGAATTCGCGGTCCACGTACGCGTCGGCGATGACCGGGATCAGGCGGTCGGCGAGCGGCAGCCGCACCTGGCGGCCGATGAGGTGGCGGTAGCGATCGTCCTCCGGGTGCACGGCCACGGCCGTGTCCCCGAGCATCGTCTCCGGGCGCGTGGTAGCCACGACCAGCGTCGCGGAGCCGTCCTCGAGCGGGTAGCGCAGGTGCCAGAGGGAGCCGTTCTCCTCCCGCGATTCCACTTCGAGGTCGGAGACTGCGGTGTGCAGGACGGGGTCCCAGTTCACCAGGCGCTTGCCGCGGTAGATGAGGCCTTCCTCGTGCAGACGGACGAACACCTCCGTCACCGCGCGCGAACGCGCCTCGTCCATGGTGAAGTACTCGCGCGACCAGTCGCACGAGGCGCCGAGGCGGCGCATCTGCCGCGTGATCGTGGATCCGGACTGCTCCTTCCAGGCCCAGACGCGCGCGATGAACTTCTCGCGGCCCAGCGCGCGGCGCGTGGTGCCCTCGTGCTCCAGCTGGCGTTCGACCACCATCTGCGTGGCGATGCCGGCGTGGTCCGTGCCCGGCTGCCAGAGCACGTTGTCGCCCTGCATGCGATGCCAGCGCGTGAGGATGTCCATCAGCGTCTGCTGGAACGCATGCCCCATGTGCAGGGTGCCGGTCACGTTCGGCGGCGGCAGCTGGATCGAGTACGAGGGCCGTGCCGGGTCGAAGGACGCCTTGAACCAGCCGCGCGACTCCCAGAACGGGTACCAGTGCGCCTCGATGGCGTGGGGGTCGAAGCTTTTTGCGAGTTCCATGGTGCGGGGTTTCTATTATTTCCGCGCGCGGCGCGCGAGGGCCTCGGCGACGGCGTCGCCGACGGCGTTGGCGATGTCCTGGCGCAGGTCGCCGAGAGCGGCCGCGACGGAGGCGTGCACTTCGGCCACGAGGTGTTCGGTGAGGCGGCGCTCCAGGTCCGCGGCCAGCCGCGACTCCACGGCCTGGACCACCTCGGCCACCAGTTCGGCGGCGAGAGCATCGGCTTGCGGTGAGCTGCCGTCCTCCTGCGGGTCGGCCGGCCCGCCA
>CAZOIB010000145.1:0-12282 GCA_964579785.1 uncultured Lysobacter sp.
TGCACTTGGGGACCCCCGTCGTGCCGCTGGAATAGAGGATGTAGAGCGGGTGGTTGAACGGCAGCCGCGTGTAGGCGAGGGCCTTGGGCACGAAGGGCGCGAGGACCTGCGCCAGCGACACGGCGCGCGGGACGGCGGCGATGTCCGGCTTCTCCGATGCGTAGGGGACGACGACGACGCGCTCCACCGTGGGCAGCTGCGCCACGATCGCGGCGATGCGCGCGAGCGACTCGTTCACCTTGCCGTTGTAGAAGTAGCCGTCGCAGCAGACGAGAACCTTCGGCTCGACCTGCCCGAAGCGGTCCACGACGCCCTGCACGCCGAAATCCGGCGAGCAGGAAGTGAACGTCGCGCCGAGGCTCGACGCGCCGAGCATCGTGACGACGGTCTCGGGCATGTTCGGCATGAACGCGGCGACGCGGTCGCCCGTCCTCACGCCCGCGGCCGCCAGCGCCTGCTGCATGCGCGAGACGTCGTCGCGCAGTCCGGCGCGCGTGAGGCGCGTGCGGATGCGGTCCTCGCCCCAGAAGACGATCGCATCGCCGGGAGGAGCGTCGCGCAGCAGGTTCTCGGCGAAATTGAGCTTCGCGTCCGGGAAAAAGCGCGCGCCGGGCATCTTCGCCTTGTCGGCGAGGACCGTCTCGCCGCGCGTTTCCGCGATGACGCCGCAGTAGTCCCAGACCGCGACCCAGAAGTCCTCCAGGCGGTCCACCGACCAGCGGTGCAACGAGGCGTAATCCGCGTGCTTCGTGCCGTGCCGGTCGTTCACGAACTTCATGAAAGCGGCCATGCTCGTGGCCGCGATGCGCCCGGGCGAGGGGCTCCAGAGGGGCTGGTCGGTCATGTTCCTGAACAGGGGGTCAGTCGAGTTTGCCGGCCGCCATTTTCACATCGACGGGGGTGGAGAGGGCGGCCGCGATGGCGCTCTCGACGCCCCGGGCCATCGTCGCGAGCGCCATCCCCGGCTCCCCGGGGTGGTCCAGGGCCTGCGCCTCGAGCCAGGGCACGTGGATGAACCCGGCTCGCGCCTTGCGCCCGCTGGCCGCCAGGAAGTGCAGCACGCCGTAGAGAAGATGGTTGCAGACGAACGTGCCGGCGCTGTTGGAGACTTCCGCGGGAATGCCTGCCGCGCGCATGGCCGCGACCATCGCCTTGACCGGCACCGTGGCGAAGTAGGCGGCCGGTCCCGCCGGCGCGATCGCCTCGTCGATGGGTTGTGCGCCGGCGTTGTCGGCGATGCGCGCATCGTCCACGTTGATCGCCACCCGCTCCACCGACAGGGCCGGCCTGCCACCGGCCTGGCCGAGCAGGATCACCAGCGCGGGTTCGACGCGGCCGATCGCCTCGGCAACGACTTCGATCGCACGGCGGAATTCGGTGGGGACGCGCAGCCGCACGACCGGCGCCAGCGCGATGGCCGCCGGCAGCGCCCGGCAGATCTCCCAGGAAGGGTTGACGTCCTCGCCGCCGAAGGGCTCGAAGCCCGCCACGAGGACGGAGTTCCGGGCAGCCGCGTGCGACGCGCCGCCCTCACCCGAAGCCATCGCCTTCGGGCGCCGTCCCGCCATGGTTCAGAAGCCGGCGTTCAGGTACAGGATCGGTCCGGCGAACTGGTAGTCGAAGCTGCCGCGCGCCCGCCCCTTGGTGATGTCGAGGTTGTAGTCGTAGACGGTGTAGCCCGCGCCCACCGCGAAATTGCGGTTGAAGCGGTATTCGGCGGTGAAGGCGCCGTTGACCAGGCTGCCCTCGTAGTCGCCGTACTCGAGCGCGAAGACCTGCACCCAGCCGCCGATGCGCCACTGCGGATCGAAGGCCCACGAGCCCTGCAGGCCGATCGTCGGCAGCGGCACGGTGCGGTCGGCGGCCTCGGCAAGCACTCCGCCGGCCGACCGGATTGCCGTCTCGAAACTGGTGACGTGCAGCCCCAGCAGCAACGCAAGCTCGTTGCCGCCTTCGCGATAGAACGACCAGCCGTAGGTCAGTCGCCACACGTCCGAGTTGAAGGTGGAATTGACGTTCGTGCTCACCGGGAAGACGGTGTCGCCGAAGCGGATTTCGCCAGCGAGGGTCTTCTGCGCATCGCGCGACAGGTTGGCATAGCCCAGCTCGATGCGGTGCCGCGGATTGATCCGCCAGGTCGCGTCGAAGGTCGGCAGCGTCTCGTCCTTGGAGTACCCGAGGTTGTCCTCGAGAGTGATCGTCGTTCCGAACGCGCCATTGCTGGCGTCGAGGCGAAGCCGCGTGTCGGCCGTGGAGAACATGGCGCCAACCCTGGCGGACAGTCCTTCCTCGTACAGGGGGTCCGCGGCCAGCGCGGGAATGGCGGCAAGGGCGGCAGCGACGGCGATGAGGCGGGACTTCATGGGCGGCTCCTTCGTGGAGGATTCAGTCGGAATGATAGCGCGGGCCGGGCTAGCGCGCCGTCCACCCGCCGTCGATGACCATGGTGGCGCCATTCACCTGGGCCGCGGACTCGTCGGCCAGGTTCAACGCGATGCGGGCCACGTCCTCGATCCTGATGAACTTCTTCGTGGGCTGCGGCGCCAGCATGATGTCGGAAATGACCTTTTCCTTCGGGATGCCGTGCACGCGCACCTGGTCCTCGAGCTGCTTTTCGACGATCGGCGTCCACACGTAGCCCGGGCAGATCGCGTTCACCGTGATGCCGAGTTCCGCCACCTCGAGCGCGACCGTCTTGGTGAAGCCCACGACACCGTGCTTGGCCGCCACGTAGGCGCTCTTGTAGGGCGAGGCCACCAGCCCGTGGATCGAGGCGACGTTGATCACCCGCCCCCAGCCGCGCTTCTTCATGCCGGGCAGGGCCGCACGCGTCGCGTGGAAGGCGGAGGACAGGTTGATGGCGATGATGGCATCCCACTTGTCGAGGGGAAACTCGTCGACGGGCGCGACGTGCTGGATGCCCGCGTTGTTCACCAGGATGTCGACCGCGCCGAACTCCCGTTCCGCCGCCTGCACCATCGCGGCGATCTCCGGGGGCTTCCTCATGTCGGCGGGATGATGCATCGCCCGCACGCCGAACTCCCCGACCATCCCGGCGAGGAGGTCCGCGATGGCCGCGGGCTCGCCCAGCCCGTTCATCATCACGTTGGCGCCCTCGGCCGCGAAGGCCCGCGCGATCCCCAGCCCGATGCCGCTCGTCGAACCGGTGACCAGCACCGTCTTTCCCGCGAACTTTCCGGCCATCTTCTCTCCTCCTTCGCTTCGTACGATCATTCGCCGCGCCGGAGCATCTCGACGTGCAGGATGCCGTCCTCGTCGTAGGGCTCGGAAGCGGTTTCGAACCCGAGCGACCGGTAGAACCCGTCCAGGTGCTGCTGCGCCCCGATGCGTAGCGCGGCACCCGGCCAGAGCGCGGCTGCCCGGCGCAGCGCTTCCTCCATGAGGGCGCGGCCCAGTCCCGTGCCGCGCGCAGCCTGCGTGGTGATCACGCGCCCGATCGAGGGCTCCGCGAACGCGAGGCCGGCGGGAAGCAGCCGGCAATAGGCGGCGATCCTGGCGTCATCCGCCCGGGCAAACAGGTGCCAGCCCGCGACATCGGCCCCGTCCATGTCCTGGAAGACGCACGCCTGCTCGACCACGAAGACGGCCGAGCGCGCCTGCAGGATGTCGTGGACCTCGCGCGCCGTGAGCTCGTCGAAGTGCGCGAAGCGCCATCCCGTCATGGCGTACCGGCGGCGACCTTCTGCGTGGCCTTCGCGAGGTGGAGCCAGGTTTCGACGACGGTGTCCGGGTTGAGCGACATCGACTCGATTCCCTCCTGCATCAGCCACTCGGCGAGGTCCGGATAGTCGCTGGGACCCTGCCCGCAGATGCCGACGTACTTGCCCTGGCGGCGGCAGGCCTGGATGGCGAGCGAGAGCATGCGCTTCACCGCCGGGTCGCGTTCGTCGAAGCCGTCCATCACCAGGCCCGAATCGCGGTCCAGCGCGAGGGTGAGCTGCGTCATGTCGTTGGAGCCGATCGAGAAGCCGTCGAAGTGGGCGAGGAACTCGTCGGCGAGGATGGCGTTCGAGGGGATCTCGCACATCATCACCACCTTGAGGCCGTTCCTGCCGCGCTCCAGGCCGTTGTCCTTGAGGATCGCGTGGACCTCGCCGGCTTCCTTCAGGGTGCGCACGAACGGGATCATGATCTCGACGTTGGTGAGGCCCATGTCGTCGCGGACCTTGCGCATCGCCTCGCATTCGAGCCTGAAGCAGTCGCGGAAGGAGCGCGCGATGTAGCGCGAGGCGCCGCGGAAGCCGAGCATCGGGTTCTCCTCCTGCGGCTCGTAGATCGCGCCGCCGATGAGGTTGCGGTACTCGTTGGACTTGAAGTCCGAGAGGCGCACGATGACCTTCTTCGGCCAGAACGCCGCGGCGATCGTGGCCACCCCCTCGACGATCTTCTGCACGTAGAAGTGGCGCGGGTTCTCGTAGCCGCGCGACTGCCGCGCCACCTGCGCCTTGAGGTCCGCCGGCAGCTGCGCGTACTCCAGGCAGGCCTTGGGATGGATGCCGATGGTGTTGGAGATGATGAATTCCAGCCGCGCGAGGCCCACGCCGTCGTTGGGCAGCTGGCAGAAGTCGAAGGCGAGCTGCGGGTTGCCGACGTTCATGGCGATCTTGACCGGGATCTTCGGCATGCGGTCGAGCGACACCTCGACGATCTCGAAGTCGAGCTTGCCGGCGTAGATGAACCCGGTATCGCCCTCGGCGCAGGACACGGTCACCTCCTCGCCCTCGCGCAGCACGCGCGTGGCCGTCTCGCAGCCCACCACTGCCGGCACGCCCAGCTCCCGGGCGATGATCGCGGCATGGCAGGTGCGCCCGCCGCGGTTGGTGACGATGGCCGACGCCCGCTTCATCACCGGCTCCCAGTTGGGGTCGGTCATGTCGGTGACGAGCACGTCGCCTTCCTGCACGCGGGCGATCTCGGCCACGTCCTTGATGACGCGCACGCGGCCCTGGCCGATCTTGGAGCCGATGGCGCGGCCGGAAGCCAGCACCTCGCCTCTCTTGCCGATGCGGTAGCGGGTGAGGTGATCGCGCTTCCTCTCCTGGCTCTTCACCGTCTCGGGACGGGCCTGCAGGATGTAGATCTCGCCGTCGCCGCCGTCCTTGCCCCACTCGATGTCCATGGGCCGGCCGTAGTGCTTCTCGATCGCCACGGCGTAGTGGGCGAGCTGCTCGACTTCGCGGTCCGTCAGCGAGAAACGGTCCCGGTCGGCGGGCTCGACGTCGCGCTGCACCACCGACTTGTGCGCCTTGGCCTCGTTGGTGAAGACCAGCTTGATCGCCTTGCCGCCGATGGTGCGGCGCAGGATCGCCGGCCGGCCCGCCGCGAGGCAGGGCTTGGAGACGTAGAACTCGTCCGGGTTCACCGCGCCCTGCACCACCATCTCGCCCAGGCCGTAGCTGGAGGTGATGAAGACCACGTCGCGGAAGCCCGACTCGGTGTCGAGCGTGAACACGACGCCGGCCGATCCGCTGTCGGATCGCACCATGCGCTGCACGCCGGCGGAAAGGGCCACGTCGGTGTGCGCATAGCCCTTGTGCACGCGGTAGGCGATGGCGCGGTCGTTGTAGAGGGAGGCGAATACCTGCCTGATCGCCTCGAGCACGTTGTCGACGCCGCGGATGTTGAGGAAAGTCTCCTGCTGGCCGGCGAAGGAGGCATCGGGCAGGTCTTCGGCGGTCGCCGAGGAGCGCACGGCGAAGCTTTCCTCGCCGCTGCCGGCCAGGCGCGCGTACGCCTCGCGGATCTGGCGCTCGAGTTCGGGCTGGAAGGGGGCTGCGGCCACCCACTCGCGGATCTCCGCGCCGGTCCTCGCGAGCGCCCCCATGTTCTCGACGTCGAGCCTGGCGAGGGCCGCGTCGATGCGCGGCTTCAGGTCGCTGGCGGCCAGGAAGTCGATGAAGGCCTGCGCCGTGGTGGCGAAGCCGCCGGGAACCCGGACGCCGGCCGCGGAGAGCTGGCTGATGAGTTCCCCCAGGGAGGCGTTCTTGCCGCCAACCGACGCCACGTCGGTCATGCGCAGTTGCTCGAGGGGAAGGACGTAGGCGTTTGCCATGCTCGCTCGCTCGCGGGTTTCGGGTGACGGGGCGCCGGGAATTTGCAATTATATCGGAGGCTTGCGGGCGATGCTGCGCTGCATCAAACTGTCCGGCAGGCAACCGTGCCAATCTCGCCCCATCCGCGCGAACCCTCCTGAACCCGGACCCTTCCATGCCCCATCGCCGCCGCGTCTATTTCGTGTCCGACCGCACCGGCCTCACCGTCGAGGCCCTCGGCTCCTCCCTCATCACGCAATTCGACGACATCGACTTCGTGCGCGTGACGCTGCCCTTCATCGACTCCGAGGAGAAGGCGCGCGACGTGGTCGCGGCGGTGAACTCCGCGCACCGCGAGACGGGCAAGCGCCCCCTGGTGTTCAGTTCCCTCGTCGACGACAAGGTGCGTTCCGAGATCAACAAGGTGGACGGCCTCGTGCTGGATGTCTTCGGGAAGTTCATCGTCCCGCTGGAGCAGGAGCTGGGGCAGAAGTCGATGCACGCGGTGGGCAAGAGCCACAGTGCCGGCAACGCGAAGGACTACAACCACCGCATCGAGGCGATCAACTACACGCTCGCGCACGACGACGGCGTCACCCACCGCGGGCTGGACGAGGCCGATCTCGTGCTGGTCGGCGTCTCGCGGAGCGGCAAGACCCCGACGTCGCTCTACATGGCGATGCAGTTCGGCATCAAGGCGGCCAACTACCCGCTCATCCCCGAGGACCTCGAGGCCAACCGCCTGCCGCCCTCGCTCATGCCGATCAAGCACAAGGTCTGGGGGCTCACCATCCAGCCCGAGCGCCTGCACCAGATCCGCAAGGAACGCCGCCCCGATTCCAACTACGCGGCGCTCGCCAACTGCCGCTACGAGGTGGCCGCGGCGGAAAAGCTGATGCGCCAGGCCGACATCCCCTTCCTCGACTCGACCACCAAGTCGATCGAGGAGATCGCCACGACCATGCTGCACGAAGCCCAGCTCGTGCGCCGGGTGTATTGAAGCGCCTCTGCAGCGCGGCGAACCTCCCCGAAGCCCACCTCCTCGCAGGCTGGCTCACCCAGCGCGGCATCCGCGTGCGCATCCTCAACGCCAATGCGGCGGGGGCGATGGGCGAGATTCCGGTGGACGCCGCCGCCCCGCAGATCTGGCTCGACCATCCGCGCGACGAGGAACGCGCCCGCAAGGCGGTGGAGGATTTCCGCTCGGCGGCCTCGGGCCCCTCCAGGACCTGCCCGGCCTGCGGCGAGGAGAACCCGCCCGCCTTCGAACTCTGCTGGTCTTGCGGTAAAGGAATCTAGCGGCGGCCGCTCAGGATCCAGCCGAGATAGAGCAGGCCGATGGCGGCGATCCAGCTTCCGGCCACGCGCAAGGCGATGCGCGCCCAGCGCACTTCGAGCCGGGCGACCGGTGCCGCGAACAGCGCGACCAGCACGAACACGGCCCCGGCGATGCCGGCGAGCCCGGTCGCCTCCCTGCCGGCCGCGGCGATCGCCGCGCCATTGAGCCAGCCGTGCAACAGGCCGAATGCGCCGGCGATCAGCATGACGGCGAGAGGCGAGAGCTTGCGGTCCGCCGCGGTCAGGATGCCGAGCGCCAGGAGGGAAAGCGAGGTGATCCCCGGTGGCAGCCCGGACCATCGGGTCGCGTAACCGGCGATGCCGCCCGCGAGCCAGGCGACCGGCAGCGTGAAGAGCGCGCGCCTTCCGGCCTCGGGCCCGTTGAGCCCGGCGAGCAGCGCCATCGCCACGACGGCGAGCAGGTCGTCGAAACTGAGGAAGAGGTGCGAGGCGCCGTCGAGGATCGGCCCAAGACCCGTGTCGACGAGGTGCGCGCGGGCCGCAGCAGGCGCCAGCAGCAACGCGCCGGCACCAAGGGCCGACGCGGCCCGCCTCACACCAGCGCCCGCCAGAGAAAGAACAAGCCTGCGGCGCCGACCACGGCGCCCGCTCCGCGCAGCGCCACCCGTCCACGCTGCCAGCGGTGGATCAGGCCGATCGCGATCCCTGTCGCATGCAGCGCGCCGGTGACGATCACGAAGCCGACGCTGTAGAGGAGACCGCTCTCCGCGGCCGGCAGCTCGGTGCCGTGCGCGTGCCCGTGGAAGATGGCGAAGAACCCGACCGCCGTCGCCGCCAGCCACAGCGGCGGGCGCGCCTGCGTGGCGACCATCGCCCCGAGGAGGATCGCCGACAACGCGATGCCGATTTCCACCCCGGGCAACGGCACGCCGAGGAGGCCGAGAAATCCGCCGAACGCCATCACCAGCGGAAACGTGACCGGAAGCAGCCAGATGGCCGGCGCGCCGAGCTGCGCTCCCCACAGGCCGACGGCGATCATCGCCAGCACGTGATCGAGCCCCGACACCGGATGCAGCATGCCGGTGGCGAACCCGGCGGCCTGGCCTGCCTGCTCGTGCGCCCAGGCCGGCAGCGCCAGCCACATGACCGCCAGCAGCAACGTCGCGCGCGCCCCGGCCCTGGTGTCGGGACAGTCGTTCATGGGTCCTCCTTGCGAGTGACAGGTGACCGCATCACGATTCCCGTCGCAGCACGCCGCCTTGTCACGACCGGCGCCGTTACGGCGTGCCGATGAACAGGTAGAACCGCCCGCTCCTGTCCTTGGACGTGGCGTAGCCCAGGTACATCGGTCCGAAGATGGTGTTCGAGGCGAGGTACACGCCGTAGGAGTTGATTCCACCGGTGAGCTTGGGCTCGGTGATGGGGTTCTTCATGTATCCCGCTTCGTAGGAAACGCCCGCGAGCATCGACAGCCCGAGGATCGGCATGGGCTTGTTCAGGCGGTATTGCGCCTGCAGGGACACGAGCCCGTAGGCGTCGTTGCCGATGATCTGCGCCGGCGCGAAGGCCGACAGGCGGCCCAGGCCGCCCAGGGCGAAGGCGTCGGCCAGGGGAGGCATGCCGTTCGTCGCGGTCCCCCCTTCGATCTTGCCGAGGAAGATCAGGTCGCCGGGCGACCAGGCCCCGCTGAGGTTTCCCTTGACCCGGCCGTACTTGCCCGCCAGGTTCGACTCCCGCGTGGCCTCGAAGTAGTCGAGGTTGGCGCTGTAGCCCCGGGTGGGGAAGAACGCGAAGTCCTGCGTGTCGAGCGCGACCGAGGCCGCCAGACCGCCGACCTGCGATTGCGTGTCCGGAAAGACGGGATCGCCGGTATCGAGCGTGGCGCGCAGGCGCCGCTCGAGATAGCCCACCCTGGCCTGGCCGTAGACGTCGAGGTTCACGCCCAGGTCGATTCCGGCGCGGCTCTCGCGGGCACGATACTCCGCGATTCGGTCGCCTTCGAAGTAGAGCCCGACCTTCTGCTGCTCAACGCCGGCGTAGGGGCGCACGAAGTAGCGCTGGCGGTAATCCACGGGCTGGTAGAACTCCATGGCGAGCCCCTGGTTGCTGCCCAGCTGGGCGACCGTCAGGAATTCCGCACCGAAGGCGTTTATCCAGGTCTTCCGGTACAGAGCGCGCAGGTTGTAGGGCGATTCCGAGCGGAAGTCCGAGGACAGGTTGATGCCGAAGCGCAGGTAGTCCGGTCCCCAGGACTTCTCCAGCGGGGTGAGTTTCAGGATGGTCTTGTCGCGCTCCGTGAGCACCGTGTAGTCGAGCGACTGCAGGTCTCCCCGGCTGTGGACGAGGACGAGGTCCTGCGCCAGTTCCTTCGAGTCCAGCACCTCGCCTTCCTTCTGGCGTATCGCGGCGCGCAGTTCCTGCGGATTGACGAAGCGCGTCGGCTCGACGCGCACCTCGTGCACCACCGGCGGCTTCGGCCCGGGCTCCAGGCGCACGCGGCCCTTCCAGGCCTTGAACGCCTCCGGCGACACGGACAGGGCGCGCAGCTTGTCCGCGACGGCGAGTGCCGCTGCGCGGCCGATGGCCGAGGCCTCGATCTGGCGATTGAAGTCGGCGGCGGTGATGTCCCCCAGTTCCGGGCGCATGTAGATGTCGTTCGGGCCGAGGATCGAGAGCGACTTCGCCACGTTCTGCTCGGTGAGGAGGTTCACCATCTGTCCGACCACGCTGAAGACCCCGGTCACCTGCTCGGGCTTCATCAGCGGCGAACCCACGTTCACGGCGATGACGACCTGCGCGCCGCAGCGGTCGCGGACCTCCTGGACGGGCACGTTGTCCACCAGCCCGCCATCGACGAGCTTGCGGCCCTCGCGCACCACGGGGGCGATCGCTCCCGGCACCGACATGCTGGCGCGCATGGCCGAGGTGAGGTTGCCGTTGCGCATCGCCACGCGCTCGCCGTTGCCGATGTCGGTGGCGATGAGTGTCAGCGGGATCGGCAGCTCCTCGATGTTGCGCTCGCCGAGATCGGCGCGCACCAGCTCGTTGAAGAAGAGCTTGATCTTCTCGCCCGCCACCGCGCCCTCGCGGTAGCGCAGGCCTTCCCGGGTCACGCCGAACTCGAGCCCCGAGTAGAAGCGATCGTCGATCTGCTTCCTGCGCAGGCTCACCGATTCGCGCCCGGCGCTGTCGTCGAACATGCCGGCCCAGTCGGTCTTGGCGATGGTTTCCTTCATCTCGGCGGGAGAAACGCCGGCGACGTAGGCCCCGGCAGCCAGTGCCCCCATCGAGGTGCCGGCGACGCAGTCGAACGGCACGCGCAGCTCCTCGAGGACCTCGAGCACGCCAAGGTGCGCGCCTCCGCGAGCCCCTCCCCCGCCCAGCACCAGGCCCACCTTCGGGCGGCCCGTCGCGCCGGGAGCCTGGGCATCGGCCCGCGGGATCGAAAGGAGTGCACCCGCAAGACACGACAGGAGGGCGAGGGACAGGCTGGCGGCTTTCAAGGCGATGCTCCAGTGCGGATCGAGGTCAGATTTTGCCTGAAGTCGCCTTTTGCCACGAATGGCGTGGACTAGAATTGCGCCAGGTCACCATTCGAGGAGTTCCCGTGAAACGTTTTCTGCTGCCCGCCCTGGCGCTGCTCGCGGCCCAGGCAATGCCAACCGTGTCCGCCCAGGCTCCGGCCGGCTCGGTGTTCCAGGAGTCGTGTCCCACCTGTGGCGTCGTGCGCAGCGTGAAGCGCGTGGAAAGGGAAACGCCGGCAAGAACGGAGCAGGAGTCACCTGCAGGGCTCGTCGCCTCGGTCCCGCTGGGCGGCGGCCCGGTTGCCGCCGGTTCGGCGACCGACGTGCGCCGCGAGCAGCAGCCCCCCGCCGTCAGCTACGAAATCGTCGTGCGCCTGGACGACGGGCGCTTCCAACTCGTCCGCCAGGACGACTCGCACGGCCTGCGCGAGGGCGACAAGGTGCGCATCGACGCCGGCAAGGTCACCCTGCGCTCCCGTTAAGGGGACAGGTCCCGAGCGGGCTCCCGCCCGCTAGCGGTACCAGGTACATGTACCAGGTACATGTACCTGGTACGTTTCATACCTTCACGGAGAAGGGCGTGAAGTCGGTGTCGCGATCGTAGTAGTCCTCGTGCTCGACGCGCTTGAGCCACCCCACGATGGCGTAGGTCACCGGCGTGAACACGACCTCCACGCCGACCTTCAGGGCGAACTGCGCAGCCATCACCATGGGGAGCTTGTCGTCGGGAATGATGCCCGTCCCGTAGAACGCGAGCGGGTAGAAGAGCGCCGAGTCGACGCCTTCGCCCACGACCGTCGAGCCGATGGTGCGCGTCCACAGCCACTTGCCCTGCGTGAGGATCTTCATCTTGGCGAGCGTGAAGGAGTTCACGAACTCGCCGCAGAAGTAGGCGAACATCGAGGCCGCCGCGATGCGCCACGCCTGCCCGAAGGCGACCTCGTAGGCGGCCTGGTTCTTCCAGAAGGGCGCCGGCGGCAGCGCCACGATCACCCAGGCCATGAACGACGCGAACGCGAGGCCCGCGAACCCCGCCCAGATGACTCGCCGCGAGCGGGCATAGCCGTAGACCTCGGTGAGGATATCGCCGAAGACGTAGGAGATGGGGAAGAAGAGCACCCCGGCGCCGAAGGTGAGGAGCCCGAACACCGGCAGGTCGACCTGCGCGACCTTGGCGGGGCCGATCAGGTTCGAGCAGATGAGGACGGTCACGAAGGCCGCCATCACGAACTCGTAGTATCGGTACTGGCGCTGCGGATGGACTTCCGCGGGAGTTTTTTGCATGAGGTGGTCTCCGACTCATTGAAACGGTGGGGCTACGGTAGGCGAAAGTCTTTGGAATCGCCGATGAACGCCGGGAGTTATCCACGCGAAAGGCTTTGGAATCGCCGATGAACGCCGATGCC
>CAZOIB010000146.1:0-7614 GCA_964579785.1 uncultured Lysobacter sp.
GATGGTGATCGCCGAGTCGTGACCCCAGCCCAGCGGGCACGGCACCAGGATGTGCAGGTAGCGCGCGCCGCGGAACTCCATGGCGCGGCGCACCTTGGCCTCGAGGTCGCGCAGCTCCGACACCGTGGCGGTGGCCACGTAGGGAATGCCGTGCGCCATGGCGATGCGCGGCAGGTCCTTCCCCTGCCCGAAGACGTTGCCCGGCGTCGGGCCCACGGCGGCCGTGGTGGCGGTGCGCGCCGCCGGTGGCGTGGCCGACGAGCGCTGCACGCCGGTGTTCATGTAGCCGCCGTTGTCGTAGCAGATGTAGAGGACGTCGTCGTTCCTCTCGAACATTCCCGACAGGCACCCGAAGCCGATGTCGGTGGTGCCGCCGTCGCCGCCCTGCGCGATCACGCGCGTCTCGGCGCGGCCCTTCACGCGCAGCGCCGCCGCGATGCCGGTGGCGACCGCCGCGGTGTTGCCGAAGAGGGAGTGGACCCACGGGATCTGCCACGAAGTCTCCGGGTACGGCGTCGAGAAGACCTCGAGGCATCCCGTCGCGTTGGCCGCGATGAGCTGGCCGTTGGTGACCTCCATGGCTGCGTCGATGGCGTAGCGCGCGCCCAGGGCCTCTCCGCAGCCCTGGCAGGCGCGGTGGCCGGAGTTGAGCGAGTTGTGACGGCGCAGCGTGGACTGCACGGAACGCTCGTTGTCGGGAAGCAGGCGGTTGCCGACCGTGAACGTTCCCGTCTGGTAGAACTTGACCGGCTGGAAGCTCATGGGAGAGGGCCTTTAGCGAAGCTGCGCGGTGACGAGGCCGACGTCGCGCAGCAGCGCCTCGGCGATGGGCCCGCTGCGGCGCGACTCGCGCTCGCGGGCGAGCGCGCGGTCGACCGCGGCGCGGTTCAGGTCCAGGAAAGTGAGGGTCGGCGCGGTGCCCGCCTCCACTTCCTCGAACACGCGCGCGAGGGAGGCGCGCGTGATCGGCCGTCCGCCGAGGCCCGCGATCACCGTGTACACGGAATCGGCCGCGTTGGAGGTCGTGCGCACGTTGGAGGACACGATGCCGCCCAGGCCGACGCCGAAGGCCTTCTCCAGCACGATCACCTTCTTCGCGCGGGCCAGCGCGTCGCGGATGGCCACGGTGGGCCACGGGCGGAAGCAGGTGATGCCCATCACGCCGAACCTGTGGCCCTTCTCGCGCAACTGGTCGACCGTGTCCTTGATCGTGCCGAGGACGGAGCCCAGGGCCACGACGATCGTGTCCGCGTCCTCGGTGCGATAGGTGTGGATGAGTCCCCCGGAGTCGCGGCCGAAGGCCGTGCGGAACTCCGCCGCCCAGCCCGGGATGAGGTCGAGGGCCTGCATCTGCTTCACGTGCGCGAGGTAGCGCACTTCGGTAAAGGCTTCCGGCCCCACCATGGCACCCATCGAGACGGGCTCCTGCGGGTCGAGCACCTGGCGCGGCTCGAAGGGCGGCAGGAAGGCGTCCACCTGTTCCTGCGTGGGCACGTCCACGCGCTCGTAGGCGTGGGTGAGGATGAAGCCGTCCATGCACACCATCACCGGGATGGAGAGCTCCTCGGCGAGGCGGAAGGCCTGGATGTGCAGGTCGAGCGCCTCCTGGTTGGTCTCCGCGAAGAGCTGGATCCAGCCGCAGTCGCGCTGGCTCATCGAGTCGGTATGGTCGTTCCAGATGTTGATGGGCGCGCCGATGGCGCGGTTGGCCACCGTCATGACGATGGGCAGGCCCATGCCGGCGGCATTGAAGACGGCCTCGGCCATGAACAGCAGGCCCTGGCTCGCGGTGGCGGTGTAGGCGCGGGCTCCGGCGGCGGAGGCGCCGATGGCGACACTCATCGCCGCGAACTCGCTCTCCACGTTGATGAACTCGCACGGCTCCAGCGCGCCGCTCTTCACCATCTCGCCCAGGCCCTCGACGATGTGCGTCTGCGGGGAGATGGGATAGGCGCAGATCACCTCGGGGCGGCACAGCGCCACGGCCTCGGCGACCGCTTTCGATCCTTCAATCTGCTTGAGCATGTTCTTGCGCTCCTGCCTCGTGCCGCACGTGCTTGTAGGCGTCGGACGCCGCGAGGATGTTGGCCTCGGCGATCCTGGCGGGGAATTTCTCGCGGATGGCCTTGCCCACCGACTCCAGCGAGATGAGCCCCGTGGCGGCGGCGAAGGCACCGAGCAGGGCCGCGTTGGGCAGCGGCCGCCCGACGCGCTTCATGGCGATCTCGGTGGCCGGCACGGTGTGCAGCCGGTCGGCCGGGAAGCCCTTCACGAAATCCTCCAGCCCCAGCGCCGCGAAGCTGCGCGTGGTGTTGATGAGGATGTAGCCCTGCGGGACCAGGCCCCCGAACACGTCGACCTGGTTCAGGAGCGTGGGGTCCTGGATGAGGATCGCGTCGGGCTCGTTGATCGGCTCGCGCAGCCGGATCTCGCGATCGTCCAGGCGGCAGTAGGCGACCACCGGGGCGCCCGTGCGCTCGGAGCCGAAGCTGGGAAATGCCTGCGCGTGACGGCCTTCGAGGAAGGCGGCGACCGAGAGCATCTCCGCCGCAGTGACCACCCCCTGGCCGCCCCGTCCGTGAATGCGGATCTGGAACAAGCGGACCTCCTCCTGGAGAGCCCCCATGCTAGGGGCTCCGGGGGAGGCGGGCTTTGCGATTGGTTAAATGGCGGCTATTTCGGGCCGGGCGGGACACGGCGGATGCGCCGCTCGCCCCCCATCGCCAGGCCGGGCCCGCCCCCGGCCGCCAGGAGCGCGTCCCAGTCGATGCCGTCGGCGCGGACGTATTCGAGCGCGCGCGTCACCCACTGCACGTGCTCCGACTCCTCGCGCGCCATTTCCACGGCGAGCTCGTGGATGGCCGGGTCGGTCGTCGTGCCCGCGACCCACTCGAAGAAGCGCCGCGCGCTGCGTTCGGCCTTGAGCGCGATCTCCAGGAGCTCGCGCGGGGTGGCGAGCCGGAAGATGAAGTCATGCTCCTCGATTTCCGGCGACCTGGTCTCCAGCCAGCGGTACCTGTCGATGGGCAGCGAGGGGATTTCCAGGTGCTTCGCCTGCTCGAGCAGCAGCTCGTAGTGGTCCTGCTCGAAGCGCGCCAGATTGGCGCACAGGCCTGCGAGAACCTCCTCGCCGTGGTCGGCGAAATGCGTCCTGAGTTCGCGGTAGCTCTTGGCCGCCTCCTGTTCTATGGCGAGGGCATGCGCGTAGAATTCTTCCACGGAGTTGATGGGCACAAGCATGGCGGAGACCTCCTCAAGGTGCAGCATGCTCCCGGGAATCGTCCGGGCGGTTGACCTGAGTCAAAGGCCGCGGGACCGGTGAGTGCAACGCTTGCCCGGCTTACCGCAAGCCGAGCCCGCCCGAGCGTCCGCGAGCGTCCGGCGACCGACGCCGGCGCGCGCCTACTGGAATCGTCGCGAGGTGACATGGAGAGACAAGTCCAGCCGACCATCCTGATCGTCGACGACTCGCCGGAGAACCTCGCGATTCTCAACGGGCTCCTGCAGCCGTCCTACCGGATTCTCGCCGCGACGTCGGGAGAGCGGGCGCTCGCGGTGGCCCGGGCCGAGCCGCGGCCCGATCTCGTGCTCCTCGACGTCATGATGCCCGGCCTCGACGGCTACCAGGTCTTCGAGCTCCTGCGCGCGGAGGCGGGCACCCGGGACATTCCCGTCATCTTCGTCACCGCGCTCGACGGCAAGGACTCGGAGCTCCGGGGACTGGAGCTTGGCGCGGTGGACTACATCACCAAGCCGATCGTGCCGGCGCTCGTGCTCGCGCGGGTGAACACCCAGCTGGAGCTGAAGCGCGCGCGCGACTGGCTGCGCGACCAGAACGCCGCGCTCGAGGCGGAGGTGGCGCGGCGCATGGCCGAGAACGACCGCATCCAGCAGGTGACCATCCGCGCCCTCGCGCACCTCGCGGAGACGCGCGACCCGGAGACCGGCAATCACATCCTGCGCACGCAGGGCTACGTGCGGCGGCTGGCGGGCGAGCTGCGGCACCTCCCCGCCTACGCCGAAATGATGACGGACCGCTTCATCGAGCTGCTCGCGCGTTCGGCCCCGCTGCACGACATCGGCAAGGTCGGCATCCCGGACCACATCCTGCTCAAGCCCGGCAAGCTCACGCCCGCGGAGTGGGAGGTCATGAAGACCCACGCGAGTATCGGCAGCGACGCCATCGAGAAGGCCGAGCAGGACATCGACATGCCCGTCGAATTCCTCGCGCTGGCCAAGCAGATCGCCCGCTGGCACCACGAGAAATGGGACGGGTCGGGTTACCCGGACGGGCTCGCCGGGGAGGCGATCCCGGTGTCGGCGCGCCTGATGGCGCTCGCCGACGTGTTCGACGCCCTCATCTCGGCGCGCGTCTACAAGGCGGCGATGCCGCCGGAACAGGCGCGCGACATCATCGCGGCGGGAAGGGGCAAGCACTTCGACCCGGAGGTGACGGACGCCTTCCTCGCGGCCTACGGCGACTTCGTGGACATCGCCCGGCGCTACAGCGAACCGGCCTGAACCGGCTACCGCGCCCTTTGCCATGGATCGGCAGCCCTCCTTCCCGACCGGCGCGCCCGAGCCGCGCAGCCTGGGCCGCCGGGCGAGTGCCGGCGTGGTGCGCCTCGTGCTCATCTACGCGGCGGTGGCGGGCTTGTGGATCCTGTTCTCCGACCTGGCCCTGGAGGTGGCCTTCGGCGAGCACGTCCTGCACTTCCTGGGGCAGTCGATCAAGGGCCTCGCCTTCGTGGGGGTCACCTCCGTCCTGCTCTTCGTGCTGGCCAACCGCCTCGTATCGCGGGTGCTCGCGGCGGCTCGCCGCGAAACCGAGGCCCTGCGACGCTCGCGCCAGTCGCTCGACCTGCTCAACGCCATCGCCGACAGCTCCACCGATGCCATCTTCGCCAAGGACCTCGAAGGGCGCTACCTGTTCATGAATGCCGCCGCCGCCGGCTACGCCGGGAAGGCGCCCGCCGCCGTGCTCGGCGAGGACGACGCCGCGCTGTTCCCGGCCGCGGATGTCGCGGCGATCCGCGCCCACGACGCGCGCGTGCGGGCCGAGGATCGCGCCATCTCCTTCGCGGAGCGCCTCCCGGCGCGCGACGGCCCGATCGAGTTCCTCGCCACCAAGGGACCCCTGCACGACGCCGCGGGCCGCGTCACGGGAATCTATGGCATCGCGCGCGACATCACGCCGCTCAGGCGCGCCGAGCGTCTCGCGGAAGAACAGAACCGCGTCCTGGAAGCCATCATCGCCGGCGCGCCGCTGCCCGCGATCCTCGAGCGCATCGCGCGCGCGATCGAGTCGCACATCCCGGGGATGCTCGCCTCGATCCTGCTGCTCGACGCCGACGGCGAGCGCGTGCGTCTCGGCGCCGCACCGAGCCTGCCCGAGTCCTTCGCGAAAGCCTTCGACGGCGAGCGCATCGGGCCGAACGCGGGCTCGTGCGGGACCGCCCTGTGGCGGCGCGAGAGCGTCGTCGCCGAGGACATCGCCACCGACCCGCTCTGGGAAGGCTACCGCGAGGCCGCGCTCGCGCACGGGCTGCGCGCCAGCTGGTCCACGCCGATCCTCGGGCCGGAGGGCGCGGCGCTGGGCACGTTCTCCCTCTATTGCCGGGAACGCATGCGCCCGAGCGCGGGGCAACTCGAGGTCGTCACCAAGGCGACCCACCTCGCCGCCGTCGCGATCACGCGCGCCCGCGAGGGGCAGGCGCTGCGCGAGAGCGAGAGCCGCTACCGCACCCTCTTCGACGACAACGAAGCCACGATGCTGCTGGTGGATCCGGACACCCTCGACATCGTCGCGGCCAACCGCGCGGCGGAGCGCTTCTACGGCTGGCCGCGCGACCGCCTCGAGAAGATGCGCATGACCGAGATCAACACGCTCACGCCCGACGAGATCGCCGCCGAGGCGGCGCGCGCCAGCGCCCTGGACCGCGTCCATTTCGAGTTCCGCCACCGCCGCGCCGACGGCACCATCCGGGACGTCGACGTGTATTCCGCGCCGGTGCCGCTCGGCGGCCGCAAGCTCCTGCACTCCATCGTCTTCGACATGACGGAGCAGCGCCGCGCCTTCCAGGACGCGCTGCGCTGGCAGCGGGTCTACGAGGTCGGCGACTTCGGGCTCGCGTACCACCGCGCGCGCGACGACACCTTCATCGACGTGAACGAATTCTTCGCCCGGCAGCGGGGTTACGCGCGCGAGGAACTGCGCGGCCGTCCCGTGGCGTCCGTCTACGCGCCGGAGGAGCGCGAGGCGCTCGCCCGGCGGCTCGCGACGGTCGACCACGAAGGCCACATCACCTTCGAGTCCGTCCACCTGCGCAAGGACGGCACGCGCTTCGCCGTGCTGGTGGAGGTGGCCACGGTGACCGACCCGGCGGGCAGGGAGCCCACGCGCATCGCCTACGCCATCGACATCAGCGGGCGCAAGGCGGCGGAAGCGGCGCTGCGCAAGAGCGAGGACCTCTACCGCTCGCTCTTCGCCAACAACCTGGACGCGGTGCTCCTCACCACCCCGGACGGCCGCATCCTCGCCGCCAACCCGCAGGCGCAGCAACTGTTCGGCCGCAGCGAGGAGGAGCTGCGCCAGGCGGGCCGCGCCGGCGTGGCGGACACGGCCGACCCGCGGCTGCCGCTCGCGCTCGCCGAGCGCGAGCGCACGGGGCGCTTCATCGGCGAACTCGCCTTCCTGCGCAAGGATGGCTCGCGCTTCCCGGCCGAAGTCGCTTCCCTCGTGTTCGCGGGCCGCGACGGCCGGCGCATGACCAGCATGATCGTGCGCGACCTGAGCGAGCGCAAGGCGGCCGAGGAGCGCCTGCGCAAACTCTCGCTCGCGGTGGAGCAGAGCCCGGAGAGCATCGTCATCACCAACCTGCGGGCGGAGATCGAATACGTGAACGAGGCCTTCACGAGGACGAGCGGCTATTCGCGGGAGGAGATGCTCGGCCGCAACCCGCGCCTGCTGCACTCCGGCAAGACACCGCCCGCGACCTACCGCGCCATGTGGGACGCGCTCACGAGAGGCGAGGTGTGGAAGGGCGAGTTCGTGAACCGCCGCAAGGACGGCACCGAGTACACCGAGTTCGCCATCATGACCCCCATCCGGCAGCCGGACGGGACGGTCACCCACTACGTCGGCGTGAAGGAGGACATCACGGAGAGGAAACGCATGGGCGCCGAGCTCGACCGCCACCGCCACCACCTGGAGGAGCTGGTGGCGCAGCGCACCGCCGAACTCGCGCACGCGCGCGAGCACGCCGAGGCGGCAAGCCGCGCCAAGAGCGCCTTCCTCGCCAACATGAGCCACGAGATCCGCACGCCGCTCAACGCCATCATGGGCCTCACGCACCTGATGAAGCGCTCGGGCGTGACCCCGGAGCAGTCCGGGCGGCTCGAGCGCATCGACGGCGCCGGCAGGCACCTGCTCGCGATCATCAACGACATCCTGGACATCTCGAAGATCGAGGCGGGGCGCATGTCCCTGGACGAGACGGATTTCCACCTCTCGGCCATCCTCGACAACGTCGCCTCGCTCATCGGCGGGCAGGCGCAGGCCCGCGGCCTCGCCGTCTCGGTCGAAGCCGACGGCGTGCCGCGATGGCTGCGCGG
>CAZOIB010000147.1:0-5611 GCA_964579785.1 uncultured Lysobacter sp.
TGCGCGAGGCCGAGGCGCTCCAGCGCCTCGTCGATGCGGCGACGGCGCCGGGAAAGGCCATAGATCCGCGCGACGAAGTCGAGGTTCTCGGCGATCGAGAGGTCCTCGTAGAGGCTGAAGCGCTGCGTCATGTAGCCGACCTCGCGCTTGATGCGGGCGGACTCGCGCAGGATGTCGAAGCCGAGGCACGTGCCGCGTCCGCTGTCCGGCGTCAGCAGCCCGCAGAGCATGCGGATGGTGGTGGTCTTGCCGCTGCCGTTGGGGCCGAGGAACCCGTAGATCTGGCCGACCCGGACATCGAGGCTGAAGTGGTCGACGGCGACCTTTTCGCCGAAGCGCTTGGTCAGCCCCACGACCTCGATGGCGAGGGCGGCTTCGGCCATGGCGCTACCGGCGCAGGGTCACGTCGAGCGGCTGGCCGGGCTTCAGGCGCACCGCATCGCCGGCCGCAGGCCGCGCTTCCACCAGATAGAGGAGCTTCACCCGGCTCTCCTTGCTGTAGATGACGGGCGGCGTGAACTCGGCCTGCGGCGAAATCCAGGTCACGGCGGCGCGGATGGGCTCGGCGCAGCCATCGCAGCGCAGGTCCACGGCCTGCCCGACGTGCACCGCAGCCAGGAGCGGCTCGGGCACATAGAAGCGCGCTTTCACGTTTTCCGGGGGAAGCAGGGCGACGACCGGTTGTCCGGCCCCGACCCACTCGCCGCGCACGAAGAGGATGTCCGTCACGACGCCCGCGACGGTCGCGACCGCTTTCCTCTGCTGCAGGCGCCACTGCGCCTGCTCGAGAGCGGCCTTGGCGGCGGACGCCTCGGCTTGCGCGGCACGAATCTCGTCCGGCCGCGCGGCAAGTTGCACGGTGGCGAGCTGCGCCTCGATCTCCCGGACCCGGGCGCGGTCGCGGGCTGCCGCCGCGCGCGCCTCGTCCAGCCGCTGCCGGCTCGCGTAGCCTTTCGTGACGAGGTCCTCCTGCCTCTCCAGCTCTGCCGCGGCGAGCGCCGCCGCCGCTTGCGCCTGGGCGAGCAGCGCGCGCGCGGCATCCACCTCCGTCGGTCGCCGTCCCTTCTGCAGGTTTTCCAGCTGGGCCCGGGCGCGCTCCAGGCGGTTCTCGGCCTCGCGCCGCGCGGCGGACTCGTTCTCGGCCTCGAGGGCGAAGAGCGGGGCGCCGGCCATCACCTGGCTGCCACGCTGCACATCGAGTTTCACCAGCGTCCCGGCATGCGGGACGCCGACCCTGACGAACTCGCCCTCGGCATATCCCTGCAGTGCCGCATCCTGCGGCGCGCTGCACGCCACGACGGCAATGGCCAGGACGAGTGTCCACGCAGGCTTCATCGTGTTGCTCCTTTGCGGCGGGACCGGGGCGCGGGCACGGCCAGGGCGGAAATCGCGAGGTCGATGCGCTCGTCGATCGCCTTCAGGCTGAGGATACCGGCCTCGATTTGCCGTCGCCTGGTCGGGTCGAGAATCGTACTTTCGGCGATGGCGCCCCCGACCAGGAGGGGCGCGCCGATGGCCCCGGCACAGAAGGCGACGGCCTGCATGGGGGCCATCCGGCGCAGCTCGCCCGCCGACTGGCCTGCGGCAACCAGGGCCACGATCACGCGCAGGTGGCGGGGGAAGTTGTCGCGCACGAAGTCGCGCGAGATCTCCTCGCCCCCCAGGGCGTCGGCGAGGATCCGTCCCATGAGCGCGCGGTTGGCGCGCAGGAAGCGGCCGACCACGCGCAGTGCGGCGCGCAGGTTGGCCGCGGCGGTCGCCTTGCCGGAGAAGCTCAGCGTGAGCTGCGCGAACATCTCCTCGTAGGCGCCCTGCATCACCGCCCGCAGGTAGTTCGCGCGGGAGGCGAAGTGGTAGTGGAACATGCCGATGTTCACGCCGGCCGCATCGGCCACCTGGCGCACCGTGAGCCCGGAGCAGCCATGCACGGGCAACAACTCCCGCCCGGCGGCCAGAAGCGCGCGATCGAGATGGCGTGAGGGACGGGGCATCGGCAGGCAGGTCTCCTGCGTGAAACTGTGCAACTGACCAGTAATGCCGTCAAGCGTTGGCCGCCGGGGAGGCATTTGCGCGGCCCGGGTCCTTCCGGTAGCTTTGCAGTCCGAACGCAGGGGTCCGGGCACGCGCCCGGTGAGAGAGTCCCTTTGAACCTGACCCGGGTCATGCCGGCGTAGGGAGCGTAGGCCTTCCGCCTCCCGCTCCTTCGCCGTCCCCCGATGGAGCAACCATGAACGCCAATCCGGAATTCATCGCCGCCGCGGCCGAGGTCGACGCGGCGGCCGTCCAGCCCCTGCCGCGCTCCCGCAAGGTCCACGTCGCCGGCTCGCGCCCCGACATCCGCGTGCCGATGCGCGAGATCGCGCAGTCGGACACGCCGGCCTCCTTCGGCGCGGAGAAGAACCCGCCGCTCTGCGTCTACGACACCAGCGGCCCCTACACCGACCCCGCCGCCCGGATCGACATCCGCACCGGCCTGCCGGCCCTGCGCGCGCGCTGGATCGAGGAGCGCGGCGATACCGAGACGCTCCCGGGCCCGACATCCCGCTATGGGGCCGAGCGCCTGGCCGACCCGAAACTCGCCGCGATGCGCTTCGACCTGAAGCGGCTTCCGCGCCGCGCGAAGGCGGGCGCCAGGGTGACGCAGATGCATTACGCGCGCCGCGGCATCGTCACCCCGGAGATGGAATTCGTCGCCATACGCGAGAACGGGCGCCGTCGCGAGTACCTGGAAAGCCTCGCTGCCACCGGCCCGCTGGGCAGCCGCATGGTCGAGCTGCTCGGGCGGTGCCATCCCGGGCAGTCCTTCGGCGCCGCCATTCCGGCCGAGGTGACGCCGCAGTTCGTCCGCGACGAGGTCGCGCGCGGCCGCGCCATCATCCCGGCCAACGTGAACCATCCCGAGATCGAGCCGATGGCGATCGGCCGCAACTTCCTCGTGAAGATCAACGCCAACATCGGCAACTCGGCGCTGGGCTCCTCGATCGCCGAGGAAGTCGACAAGATGACCTGGGCGATCCGCTGGGGCGGCGACACGGTGATGGACCTGTCCACCGGCAAGCACATCCACGAGACGCGCGAGTGGATCATCCGCAATTCCCCGGTGCCGATCGGCACGGTGCCGATCTACCAGGCCCTCGAGAAGGTCGACGGCAAGGCCGAGGAGCTCACCTGGGAGATCTTCCGCGACACCCTCGTCGAGCAGGCGGAACAGGGCGTGGACTATTTCACGATCCACGCGGGAGTGCGCCTGCCCTACATCCCGATGACCGCGCGGCGCATGACCGGCATCGTCTCGCGCGGCGGCTCGATCATGGCCAAGTGGTGCCTCGCGCACCACAAGGAGAGTTTTCTCTACCAGCACTTCGAGGACATCTGCGCCATCATGGCCGCCTACGACGTGTCCTTCTCGCTGGGCGACGGCCTGCGGCCCGGGTCGATCTTCGACGCCAATGACGAGGCGCAGCTCGCGGAGCTGGAGACGCTCGGCGAACTCACCGCGCTCGCCTGGCAGCACGACTGCCAGGTGATGATCGAGGGGCCCGGTCACGTGCCGATGCAGCTCATCAAGGAGAACATGGACCTCGAGCTGGAGCAGTGCCACGAGGCGCCGTTCTACACGCTGGGCCCGCTCACCACCGACATCGCGCCCGGCTACGACCACATCACCAGCGGCATCGGCGCCGCGCAGATCGGCTGGTACGGCACCGCGATGCTCTGCTATGTCACGCCGAAGGAGCACCTGGGCCTGCCGGACAAGGACGACGTGAAGGACGGCATCATCACCTACAAGATCGCCGCGCACGCCGCCGATCTCGCCAAGGGCCATCCCGGCGCGCAGATCCGCGACAACGCGCTCTCCAAGGCGCGCTTCGAGTTCCGCTGGGAGGACCAGTTCAACCTGGGCCTCGATCCCGACAAGGCGAAGCAGTTCCACGACGAGACGCTTCCCCAGGAGGGTGCCAAGCTCGCGCACTTCTGCTCCATGTGCGGCCCGCACTTCTGCTCGATGAAGATCACCCAGGACGTGCGCGACTTCGCGGCGAAGCAGGGCCTGTCCGCGGAGGCGGCCCTGGCGAAGGGCATGGAGGTGAAGGCCGTCGAGTTCGCGAAGAAGGGCGGCGAGCTCTACGCCAGGGTGTAGGGCGCGAAAAACCGGGTGCTAGACTAGCGCCCGATGGAAATCGCCCCGCTCCTGAACGCCCTCGTCCTCGGGGTGGTGGAGGGCCTCACGGAATTCCTGCCGGTTTCCTCCACCGGCCACCTGATCATCGTTTCCGACCTCCTCGGCGTCAACGACGAGAAGGGGAAGGTGTTCGACATCGTGATCCAGCTGGGCGCGATCCTCGCGGTGTGCTGGGAGTATCGCGCCCGCTTCGCGAAGGCCTTTTCCGGCATCGGCCGCGACCCCGTGCAGCGGCGATTCGCGGCCAACCTCCTCGTCGCGTTCCTGCCGGCCGCCGTGGTGGGCCTCGCGCTGCAGAGGCAGATCAAGGCGTTCCTCTTCAATCCGGTGAGCGTGGCGATGGCCCTGGTCGTCGGTGCCCTCGTGATCTTCGCGGTCGAACGCTGGTATGCGCGCCACGGCGTGCCGCGCGTCACGAAGGTGGACGACATGACGTGGCAGGACGCGCTCAAGGTGGGCTTCGCGCAGTGCCTGTCGCTCGTTCCCGGCACCTCGCGCTCCGGCGCCACGATCATCGGCGGGATGCTCTTCGGGCTATCGCGCCAGGCGGCGACGGAGTTCTCCTTCTTCCTGGCCGTTCCCATCATGTTCGCCGCCACGGGCTACCAGCTGGTGCGTTACTGGCACCTGTTCTCGGCGCGGGACGTGGCCCCGTTCGCGGTCGGCTTCGTGGTGAGCTTCTTCGCGGCCCTCCTCGCCGTGCGCGCGCTGATCCGCTACGTGGCGAGCCACGACTTCCGCGCCTTCGCGTGGTACCGCATCGCGCTGGGGCTCGCGGTCCTCGCCTACTTCAGCTAAGGGCAGGTGCCGGTCGCGCCCTGACGGGTGCGTGAGGCCGGACTGCCGCCGCAGGGGTGACGTTCAGATCTCGACCATCTCGAAATCGTCCTTGCGCGCGCCGCACTCGGGACAACTCCAGTTGGCGGGAACGTCCTCCCAGCGCGTTCCCGGCGCGATGCCGTCGTCGGGCGAGCCTTCGGACTCGTCGTAGATGAAGCCGCAGACCAGGCACATCCAGGTCCGGTGGGGAGCAGGGGCGGGAGCGGAGGACATGGGGTCTGGAGGGAGGCGGATGAAGGTAGAATGAGCGAAAGGATTTTCCGCGCGCAATCGATGCCGATCGGGCCCGCGCGAGCGCCACCCGTTCCGCAGCAGGTCGCCAGTCTACCTCGCGTTATCCGCCGCTTCCATGTCCTCCGCAACCACCCCGCCTCCTGCCGTCCTCACCTTCGCGGCGACCGACCCGAGTTGCGGTGCCGGGATGCAGGCGGACATCCTCACGCTCGCCAGCATGGGCTGCCACCCGCTCGCCGTGGTCACCGCGATCACCGTCCAGGACACCGCCGGCGTCGAGAATTTTCTCGCCCTCGATCCGGACTGGGTCGCGGACCAGGCGCGCTGCATCCTGGAGGACATCCCGGTGGTCGC
>CAZOIB010000148.1:0-6126 GCA_964579785.1 uncultured Lysobacter sp.
CGATTCGCCGGTGGGGTCGACCCAGTCGCCCACCTCCACGCCGGCAAAGGCCACGCGCAGCGCCTGCGCGGCGTCGCCCACGGCGATGCCGAGCGAGTTGGCGAGCCCGCGGTCGAGCTCGATCTTCAGCTCGTCCTTGGGATCCTGCTCGGAAAGTCCCACATCCACGGCGCCGGGCACCTTCTTGAGCTTCTCCATGAAGTCGCTGGTGATCGCCATGAGGCGGCGCGAGTCGGGCCCGGAGAACTGGATCTGCACGGGCTTCCGCACGCCGTTGTTCAGGTCGTCGAGCACGACGTACTCGGCGCCGACCAGGCGGGCCATGAGCTTCCGCAGGTCCACGGCGATCTCGAAAGCGGACCGCTTGCGCTCGGTGCTCTTGCCGAGGTCGACGTACACGCGCCCGCCGGTCGCGTTCACCTGGCTGTTGGTGGCGACCGTCTCGGGAATCGTGCGGGCGAGCTCGGCGGCCTTCTCCACCTTGAGCTTCGCGTATTCCAGGCTCGCGCTCGAGGGGACGCGCACGTCGATGGCGATCGTGCCGACGTCGGACGCCGGCAGGAAGCTCGAGCCGCCGACCGTCGCCTGCAGCGCCAGCGCGCCGACGAGGCTTGCGACGGCGATGGCGGCCATGGAGCGGCGATGATGCAGCGCCCAGGCGATGACGTTGCCGTAGCGGTCGGACTGGTGGTCGAACCAGACGTTGAACCGGGCGAGAACCTTGCTCAGGCCCTTCTTCTCCTGGTGCGCGTAGCCGACCGGATCGCCCCAGTAGGCCGAGAGCATCGGGTCGAGGGTGAAGGAGATGAAGAGGCTCACCAGCACCGAGGTCGCGACCGTCAGCGCGAAGGGCCGGAACCACTCGCCCGCGCCGCCACCCATGAAGGCCACCGGGATGAACACCGCGATGATCGAGAACGTGGTCGCGGTGACGGCCAGGCCGATCTCCGCCGTGCCGACACGGGCGGCCGTCATGCGGTCCGCGCCGCGCTCCATGTGGCGCACGATGTTCTCGCGCACCACGATGGCATCGTCGATGAGCACGCCGATGGCGAGCGACAGTCCGAGCAGCGTCATGAAGTTCAGCGTGAACCCGCAGGCCCACACCGCGATGAAGGCGGCGATCACGGAGGTGGGCAGCGACAGCGCCGTGATCAGCGTCGAGCGCCACGAGTTCAGGAACGCGTAGACCACGAAGATCGTGAGGATGGCGCCGAAGACCAGCGCCTCGATCACGTTCTTGAGGCTGTTCTCGGCGTCCTCGCCGCCGTCCTGCGTCACCTCGAGCTTCGTGCCCTCCGGCAGCGTCTTGTTGATCTCCGCCACCATCTTGCGGATCTTCGTGGCCACGGTGACGGTGCTCGCGTCGCGCGAGCGCGTGACGGCGATGCCGACGTTGGGGTGGCCGTTGCGCAGGCTGAAGCCGGCGAGTTCCGCGAAGCCGTCGGAGACGGCTGCGACCTGCCCCAGCCGCACCACCTCGTTGCCGCGGCGCTTGAGGACGATGCTCTCGAATTCCGCGGGCGATTCGATGCGGCCCACGAGGCGGATGCTCTGCTCGTCCAGCGCGCCCTTCACGCGGCCGACCGGCGCGGTCGTGTTCTGCGCGCGCAGCGCCGCCACGACCTCGGTCACGGAAATGTTGTACTCGCGCAGCTTCTCCGCGCGCAGCAGCACCGAGAGCTCGCGCCTGAGCGCCCCGTTCACGTTGACGACCGCCACGCCGTCGATCGAGCGGAAGCGGTCGGCGAGGACGTCCTCGGCGAGCCGGGAGATCTCCGCGTGCGACTGCGCCTTGGCGGAGAGCGCCATCTGCATGATCGGCTGCGCGGAGGGATCGATGCGCGTCAGGATCGGCTCGCGCATCTCGATGGGCAGCTTGTGCCGCACCGAGGCGATGGCATTCCTGATCTCGTCGGAAGCCTCGACCATGTTCTTCTTGAAGTTGAAGATGATGACGACCTGGGCGTTGCTCTCGGCCGAGGTGGAGCGGATCTGGTAGACCTGCGGGATCGACTGCAGGGCCTTCTCCACGCGGTTGACGATCTCGCGCTCCACCGTCTCCGGCGAGGCCCCGGGATAGGGGATGTTCACCACGATCACGGGCTGCTCGACGTCGGGGATCTGGTTCACGCGCAGGTTCTTCAACGCGAGCATCCCCAGGCACATGAGCGCGATGATGATGACGACGGTCGTCACCGGCCGCTTGATGCTGAAATCCGAGAGGAACATGGTCTTGGTCCTGGAGTCTGGGGACAGGCCCTAGTTTCTCGCGGGCGTTGCCGCATCCTTCGCGGCAGCCTTGGTGGGCGCGGGCGCGGCAGCCGACTGCACGGCCTGGCCGTCCTTCAGCAGCGCGTTGGGATGGCGGATCACCTGGTCGCCCTCCGCGAGCCCGCCCTTGAGCGCGAAATCGCCGGTGCGCGCGTCGCGGTCGCCGAGCGCCAGGGCGATCTTCTGCAGCCTGTTGTCCCTGACGCGCCAGGCCGAGGCCTTGTCGCCGTCGCGCACCAGCGCCGTGGCGGGGATCGTGAGGCTCGTGGTACTCGCCGTCTCCACGCGGCCTTCCGCGTACAGCCCGGCCAGGCGCGGCTGCTTCTGCCCGGTGAAGTCCACCAGCACCTCCACCTGGCGGGTCGTCGGATTGGCCGCGGGATTCACGCGCCGCACCTTGCCGGTGAACTCCTGGTCGGGATAGCCGTTGACGCGGAAGGTCACCAGCAGCCCGGCCTGCACCGCCCCGATGTGGTCGGCGGAGACCAGGCCCTCGAAGCGCATGCTGGCCGGGTCGATCACCTTGACGAGTTCCTTGCCGACCTGCGCGGTATCGCCGGCGGAGACCTTGCGGTCACTGACCACGCCGTCGAAAGGCGCCCGCACTTCCGTTCTTTGCAGCTGCTGGCGCGCCAGCACCACGCGGGTCTTGGAGCCCTCGACGTCGCTCTGCGCATTGTTGCGGCGCACCTCGGCGTCCTCGAGCTGCTGGGCGGAGGCCATGCCGGATCCGCGCAGGGTGGTCATGCGCTGGAACTGCCGTTCCGCCTGCTCGTAGGCCTGGGCGGCCGCGCGGCTGGCAGATTCGGCGGAGAGCAGTCCGTCGCGGATCGCGGTGTCGTCCAGGCGCACGAGCAGGTCGCCGCGGCGGACGTTGTCGCCGTTCTCGCGCAACACCTGCGTGACGACCGCGGACACCTCCGCGCGCAGGTCAGCGCGGCGTTCGGGCTGGATCGTCCCGGTGATCGCGGGGCCCGAAGCCAGTGCGCTGTTCCTGACCGTGTGGACGTCCTCGGCCGCGATGAGGAGCGGAGGTGCCGCGGCGGCGCCCTTGGCGGGCGATTCCGGGCCCTTGCCGCAGGCGGCAAGGGTGAGCGCGACAGCGGCAAGGAGGGCGGGTATCGGAAAAGTCATGGGTAGGCTTCCGGAAATGGCGTGGGGCTTGTGGCCCGAAAGGCGCAATTGTAGGGCACCGGTCCGCCGCTTCCATCCCGATGAGACGAAATGCGGATTCCAGGGGGTGAACGGACGCCGGGCCGCGCAACCTGCGGCCCTGCCCCCGCCTCGCGGCTTCCCTCAGAAGGACGTGACGTTGGTGCCCGAGGTGCCGACGGCCGTGTAGCCGGACACGGTCCGCGTGACCGCCAGGAGGTTGTTCGTGGTTCCCGAGGTGCGGGTTTCCCAGGCGAGTCCGTCGAGGCTGGTGAGGATCACGCCCCCCTTGCCGACCGCGACGAACTGGCCCCCGAAGGTGATGGCGGTGAGGTCGTTGGTCGTTACCGTCGCCTGGGCCGTCCAGGTCGTGCCGTCGATGCTGGTGAGTATGGTTCCGCCTGCCCCCACCGCCACGTAGCGGAAGACCACGTTCGAGTCCGCATCCACCAGCGCCGCGTAGGCCACGCTGCGCAGGTCGCGCGCCGTTCCGGAAGTGCCTGCCGTCCAGGTCGTACCGTCGATGGTCGTGAGGATGGTGCCGTTGGCGCCGACGACCACGTAACGGCCGTTGCCGAAGGTCGCGCCGTAAAGGTGGTTGGTCGTTCCCGAGGCGGCGGCGATCCAGTCCGCGCCGTTGCTGCTGAGGAGGATGGTGCCCGCCGCGCCGACGGCCACGAACCCGCCGATGCCAGCGTTGGCGCCGGCATGGAGCGTCGCGGTGGTGTTGCTCGCCTGCGCGGTCCACGTGGTCGCGTCGACGCTGTAGAGCAGGGTGCCGTTCGTGCCGGCCGCGACGAACCCCAGCGTGCTGTACCACACGGCGTTGAGATCCGCGGATGCGACGGGATTGGTCACGGGTGCCAGGGCCGCCCCGTTGATGCCCGAGTAGAGCGTGCCGCCCGCGCCCACGACGACGTCCGCGTAGCCCGTCGCGATGTTTCCGTAGACCGCGCCAGTGAGCGAGCCCGTGCCGAGAGGGGTGCCGACAGTCCAGACCGTCCCCGACAACCGCGGCACGGCCACCTGGGTCGGCGCACCCGGTCCGCCTGGTCCGCCATCCTTGCGGCCGTTGATCGTGAAGGAATAGGTCCTGCCGTTGGTGAGGCCGCCGATCGTCGCCGGCGAGGTGGCCTTGGTGATCACCGAGCCCCCGGACAGCGCCCAGTTGACGGTCGTGATCGACTCGCCGGGGGCGTAGAAGATCCAGTAGTCCACGCCCGGCTCGGCTGTCCACGTCAGGATCACGGAGGCGTCGGCGGCGGTCGCCTTGAAGTTGGCCGGCGGGTCGGCGGAGGAGCCCTTGTCGCCGCAGGCACCGAGGAGCAACGCAAGAGCCGTCACGGCGGCCGGGAAGAGCGGGAATTTCACGGGCGATCCTTGCAACCTGCGGGGGAAATCGGGCTGCAATTATCCCACACTCCACCTCGCGGCCCGGCCGGCCGCGTGGTCCCGCGATGCCCGCCGGCGAAATCCCGGCTTCGGTTGCTCCCGATCAAGGGGCGCCCCTCACCCCTCCGGCAGGGTGCCCAGTAGAGGCGGGGCGCTCCCGCACTCCATCCGGACGAGGTGATCCCATGAAACGACTCAGCTCCCTGTTCGCCTTGCTGCTCTTCGGGGCCATCCCGGCCGTAGCGTCGCCTCCAGCGCCTTCGGACTTGCGCCTCCAGGCCGCGCCGGCCGAAGGAAAGGCCGTGAAGGTGACGCCGGAAATGACCGGTGCGGGCGCCGTGTCGAGCGGCGTCGCGTTGCCGCCGATCCCGCCTGTCACGGGCAACCGCGACAAGCCCGTCCCGTCATGGGGCAAGCCGCTGCCCTATCCCGTCGTCATCGCCGACCGGCGCAACAACCGCTTGATCGAGGTGACGCCGGACAAGCGCATCGTCTGGGAGTTTCCCTCGCCCGACCTCGGCTACTACCGCGGCAACGAGGACGTGAACTTCTCGATGGACGGCAAGCTCCTCGCGGTGAGCGAAGAGGACAACTACGACGTGCACATCGTCGATTACGAGCAGAAGGTGGTCACTTGGACCTGGGGCATCCCGGACCGGCGCGGCTCCAGGGGGCGGCTGCTCAACTACCCCGACGACGCCCACCTGCTCGCGGACGGGCAGTTCCTCACCGCCGACATCCGCAACTGCCGCGTGCTCATCATCGACCCGAAGAGCGACCGGATCACGACACAGTGGGGCGAGCCGGGCAAGTGCAAGCACGACCCGCCGCGCCTCCTGGCGTTTCCCAACGGCGCGACGGCGATGGGTGACGACATCCTGGTGAGCGAGATCACGGACGCATGGATCTCGCGCATCTCACGCGCAGGCAAGGTGCTCTGGAGCAAGCGGGCGCCCAAGGTGCGCTATCCCTCCGACGCCTTTCCGACGGTGGACGGCAAGCAGGTCATCGTCGCCGACTTTTCCAGGCCCGGGCGCGTGGTGATCTTCGACCCGGCGACCGGCAAGCCGACGTGGGAGTACTTCGAGCCGAGCGGCGAGAGGATGCTGGATCACCCCTCGCTCGCCCGCGAGCTGCCCGACACCCACGACGTGATCATCGTCGACGACCTGAACGACCGCGTCATCGTCGTGGACCGCCAGACCAAGGAGATCATCTGGCAGTACGGCGTGCGCGGCGTGAAGGGCCACAAGCCCGGCTACCTCAACTACCCGGACGGGCTGGATCTCGACGTCTTCCGCGACTGGA
>CAZOIB010000149.1:0-31383 GCA_964579785.1 uncultured Lysobacter sp.
CGATCTCGCTCCCGTCGCGCCGCCACTGCAGGCCGGAGATCACGCCGGAGACCAGGGCCGGGCGCGGCGTTTCCTTGCGCGTGACGATGTCGATGAAGCGCAGCACGTGGGCGCCCGCCTCGTTGGTCACGAAGGCGAGGCGCTTCGCCTTCGCCGAGAGCGAGATGTCCTCGACGTCGTGCCTGAGGTTCGCCGCGAGGGCCTGCTCGCGTCCCGTGGCGAGGTCGATCCACGCGACGTGGCGGTACTCCGAGCCGCGGTCGCTGATCGCGAACAGGGCCTTGCCGTCCGGGGAGAACTGCGGATCGCCGTAGTGAACGGGCGCGCCCTTCCTCGCCGGGGTGATGCGGCGCATCTTTCCGTTGGCCACCTCCATGATCCAGAGGTGCGACTCCTCGGCAGACACCCGCTCGACGAATGCCAGGCGCCTGTCGTCGGGCGAAAAGCGGAACGAGGACCAGCCGCCACCGGGGAGAACGGCGAGGGTGCGGGCCCGGTCCGGCGCCTGCGGGTCGGCGAGGAGCACGGTCGTCTTCGCCTCGCGCGTGGGGTTGTTGCGGTCGAGCGGAAGTGTCGCGAACACCAGGCGGTCGCCCTTGCGGTTCCAGGCGGTGGCGCCCGCGCGGACTCCCTCCGGGCTGACCGGCACGGCCTCCTTCGAGACGGGATCGTGGCGATGCAGGCGAAAGGCCTCGTCGCCGCCGGCGGCGCGGGAGAGCAGCAGCCACGAACCGTCGCGCGGCTCGTAGCGGCCGCCGGCCACGGCGTCGGGATAGTCGGTGAGCGGCTCGGGGGCCGCACCCGGCTCCGCGACGCGGTGCAACTGGCTCACGTTGCCGCGCCGCTGCCGCACGAGGATCTCGCGCTTCTCCGGATGCCAGTCGAGCATGGCGCTGGGCCTGAACTCCGTGTAAGGCGCGGTCTGCGCCGCGATCCCGGCGGGGATCGGCGGGATGCCGTCGAGCACGAGGTTCTTCGGCGGCACGAGGAATTCGCCCTGCGCCTGTACGCAGAGGGCCGCGGCCGCGAGTACCGCGGCGGCGGCGCGAAGGGCGGGGCGCAGCGCGATGCTCACTTGGTGCCGGTCGCCACGGGCCGCGACGGGTCCGCGCACCACTCGCTCCACGAGCCCGGATAGAGGCGCGATCCGGGCAGGCCGGCCAGCTCCATCGCGAAGAGGTTGTGGCAGGCGGTCACCCCCGAGCCGCAGGAATGGACGACGCGTTCCGGCGGCGCATCGCCCAGCACCTCGAGGAATTCCGCGTGCAGCTCCTCCGGGGAGAGGAAGCGCCCGTCGTAACCGAGGTTGTGCTGCCAGAAGCGGTTGACGGCGCCCGGAATGTGCCCGGCCACCGGGTCCAGCGTTTCGTTCTCGCCGAGGAAACGGGTGGCCGCGCGTGCGTCGATGATCCGCACCCCGGCCTTGTCGCGGTGGGCGACCAGGTAGGGCGTGTCCACGGTGGCGTCCGGCAACGGCTTCGGTTCGAAACTTCCCGCGCGCGGCGCCGGCGTCGCCGTGTCCAGCGGGCGATTCTCGCGCTTCCACGCGGCGAAGCCGCCGTCGAGCAGCGCGACGCGATCGTGGCCCAGCCAGCGCAGCATCCACCACAGGCGCACGGCGAAGCTGCCGCCGCCGTCGTCGTACACCACCACCTGGCGGCCGGGAGCCACGCCGCAGCGGTTCATGCGCGCGGCGAATTCCGCCATCGCCGGCAACGGGTGGCGGCCGTTAGCCCCGGTCTTCGCCCCCGAGAGGTCCTCGTCCATGTGCATGAAATACGCGCCCGGGATATGCGCGGCCTGCCAGGCCTGGCGGCCCTTTTCCGTGTTGGCGAGGTCGTGGCGCGTATCGAAGACGATCCAGTCCGGGTCGTCGAGGTGCGCGGCGAGTGCTTCCGTGGCGACGAGCAGTTCGGTTTTCAAGCGGGTTCTCCTCCCGGTCCGGCATGACTTCCGCGCGATGCGCGGCTGCGCGAATGGTAACTGCATCCGCTGCCGCGGTGCACGGCGATGCGAAGTCCGCTACAGTCTCGCGCAGCGCGCGCGGCGGCGGATGCCCCGCGGCGGTCCTGATGCGCGAGGAGGGTCGGTGGGTCGAGGTCACGACGAGGGCGGGGACCATGCAGGCGGCGGGGATCCCGCTGCGGTGGGCTTCGTGGGCCTGGGCCGGATGGGCCGCGAGATGGCCGCGAACCTGCTGCGCGCGGGGCTCGTGCTGCACGTGCACAGCCGCACGCGCGCGAGCGGTGAGGCCCTGTGCGCCCAGGGCGCGCGCTGGCACGACGACCCGGCTTCGCTGGCCCATTCGTGCGCGGCGGTCATCACGATGGTCGGCACGCCCGGCGAAGTCGAGGCGGTCCACGCGGCGCTGATGGCGGGAGCCCGCCAGGGCACACTGCTCATCGACATGAGCACGTCATCGCCGGCCCTTGCGGAGCAGTTGCACGCTCGCGGCGCGGCGCTGCGGCTGGGCGTGCTCGATGCCCCGGTGACGGGGGGCGTGCGTGGCGCGCGCGAGGGCACGCTCGCCATCATGGCCGGCGGTTTGCCCGCGGACTTCGCGGCGGCCCTGCCGATCCTGGAGCGGATGGGCCGCAAGGTCGTCTGGTGCGGCGCGGCCGGCAGCGGCCAGCGCACCAAGCTCGTCAACCAGGCCGTCGTGGCCATGACGCTCCTGGGCGCGATCGAGGGGATGTCGCTCGCGCACAAGGCGGGGCTCGACCGCGGGAAGGTGCAGGAAATCCTCTCCTCGGGCTCGGCGGCGAGCGCGATGCTCGCGGCATACGGAGCGGCGCCGTTCACCGGCGACTACGCGGCCTCGTTCAGCGTCGCTCACTTCCTCAAGGACATGGAGCTCGCGCGCGCCGAAGCGCACTCGCTGGGGCTCGATCCGCGCGGGCTCGAGGCCGCCATCGCCCAGTTTCGCCGCCTGGCCGCGGAGTTCGGCGACGACAAGGGCATCCAGTCCATCGCCTGGCTCTATCGCTAGGCAGCTGGTTGGCTCGCGCGGCCCAGCTCCGCGATCTCGTGCGGCAGCGAAAACCAGCGCAGGTGCTCGAAGTCGGCGTCCGCGGCGAGCGGCACGGGCACGAAAGCGGGTGCCGCTGCGGGCAGGTCCGCCAGGAGACGGCTGGCGTACTCGAGGTAGCCGGCGAGCGCGGACTCCGGTTCCGCATGGCGGTGCTGCGGCCAGGCCATCCGCGCGCCGGCGTAGGAGATGTCGCGCAGCGACATCGGCGACCGGGCAAGCCCGCCGGCGTGGCGCCAGATCCCCGTGGTCGTCTCGAAGCGATAGTCGGGCAGCAGGCGCCAGCCGTCGCTCGCCACGATCTCCACCGCGCGCAAGATGAATTCGAAGACCGCTTCGCTGATGAAGTAGTTGAAATTGACGCGCGCCCACCCCGGCTTGATCCCCTCGCAGCCGCGACGGATCTCGCGCTCGAACTCGCGCGAACGGTCGAGGTCGATGCCGAGCAGGCGATGGCCGTACGGGCCGGCGCACGAGCAGCCGCCCCGCGACTGGATGCCGAAGAGATCGTTCAGGAGCGCCACGACGAAATTGTGGTGGAGATAGCGGCGGCTGCCGCCGGGAACCTGGTGGCGGATCACGAAAGAGACGATCGACAGGCGCTCGAGCGAGCGGCTGCCGAGGATCTCGATGTCCGGATGGCGCTCCCAGCGCGCGATGGCGCGCCGGATGAAGGATTCCTCGCGCGTGCGGATCACCTCGGTGCCGACGGCCTCCTTCAGCTGGAAGACGAGGCCGGCGCGGATCGACTCGACGATCGCCGGCGTGCCGCCCTCCTCGCGCGCCTCGATGTCGGCGAGGTAACGGTGCTCCGTGGGATTCACGTAGGCGACGGTGCCGCCGCCCGGCACGCTCGGCACGCGGTTGTGGAAGAGCGCGCGGCGGGCGACCAGGAGCCCCGGCGTCCCCGGGCCGCCGATGAACTTGTGCGGGGAGATGAAGACCGCGTCGAGGTAGTCGAGAGGATCCGCGTCACGCCCTTCGCCGTCGGGGCGCATCGTGATCGCGACGTAGGGAGCGGCCGCGGCGTAATCCCAGAACGAATAGGCGCCGAAGCGGTGCAGCAGGCGCGCGATCGCGCGCACGTCGCTGATCACGCCAGTCACGTTCGAGGCGGCCGAGAAGGAGCCGATCTTGAGCGGGCGGTCGCGCCGCGCCGCGAGCTCCGCCTCCAGGCGCGCGAGATCGATCCGGCCGTCCGCGTCCTCGGGGATGACGACGACTTCGGCCAGGGACTCCCGCCAGGGCAGCTCGTTGGAGTGATGCTCGTAGGGCCCGATGAACACCACCGGGCGCTCGTGCGGCGCGATCCGCGCGGCCAGCCCATGCCGGTCGTCGAGCCCGGCCGGCAGGCGGATCTCGAGACAGTCGATCAGCCGGTTGATCGCGCCGGTCGAACCGGACCCCGCGAACAGCACGACGTGCTCCTCCTTCGTGGCGCCGACCGCTTCGCGGATGATCTCCCGCGCGTCCTCGCGGAAGCGCGTCGTCTGCAACCCCGTCCCGGAGGATTCGGTGTGGGTATTGGCGTACAGCGGCAGGACTGCGGCGCGAATGTAGTCCTCGACGAAGGCGAGCGACCGGCCCGACGCGGTGTAGTCGGCGTAGGTCACGCGGCGCAGCCCGAACGGCCCCGGCACGGCCTCGTCGCCGCCGATGACGCCCGCGCGGATGGCCTCGATGAGCGCGGCGGAATCGTTCACAGGGTGCGGCAGAGGTCGCGGAACGCCTGCAGGAGGTACCACGGCGTCTGGGTCGGGATCGTGCAGCCTGGCGAAAGGATGAGCTTCTGGCGGCCGGCCTGCGCGACCGCGTCGCGCACGTGCGCGCGCAACTCGGGCAGCGACATCTCGACGATGGACGACTCGTCGATCCCGCCCATCAGGCACTTGCCGGACAGCTTGCGCAGATCCGCGAGCGACGGGTTCCCGCGCAGACGGTCGGAGACGCTCAGCACCTCGATCGGGTAGTCGAGCACGCGCCGCATGTCGAGGTCGGTGCCGTGCACGTGGAGCGCCCGCACCATGCCCTGCATCGCCTCGAGCATGCGCAGGTCGTAGGGGCGCAGGAACGTCCGCCACGTCTCGTCGTCGACGCCGCGCCGGTTCGGCGGACGGATCGCGCTGTTGATCGAGAAGAAGACGGCATCGCAGCCGGCCTCGCGCACCGCGTGCATGTAGCGGCACATCGTGTCGCACACGGCATCGAGCATGCGCAGGGCCTCGTCGCGGTGCGCATAGACGAACGCGGCGCGCGTGTACCCCACGCGCCGCATGACCTGCTGGAAGGGGTCGAAGGTGGTGATCATGATGGGCATCTGCGGGCCGAACTCGGCCCGCAGATGCCGGATGCACTCGAGCTCCCCGGCGAAATTCTCGGCGGTGAGGGGCAGCGGTTCGAACGCGCGCATGTCGCCGACCTCGGCCAGGGTTTCGATCCCCGGCGGCCCGGGATAGCGGAAGTCGTTGACGACCTTGCAGATGTCCCAGTCGTTGTCGCGCACGAACTGCGCGTGCCGCCGTGCGTGCTCGGCACCGCCGAGGCGGTCGCTGCCGAAGTGGATCCACGCCGTGCATGGCGGGTGATCCACCGCTTCGCCCGCCACCGCCGCCAGGAAACGCTCGCGCTTGCTCATCGCCATGGGGTCGCCTTCCGTGCCTTCGCCGCTGCCATGCGAGTCGCTCCCGGGACTAGTCGAGCCGCGTGCCGGCGAACTTGACGATCTCCGCCCAGCGCCGGATTTCCTTGTCCCAGAAGTCGGCGAAGTCCTGCGACGTTCCGCCCAGCGGCTCGAGACCCATCGCGACCACCCGGGCGCGGACGGCGGGATCCTTCAGCAGCCGGTTCATCTCGGCGTTGACGCGCGTGACCACCGCTGGCGGCGTTCCCACCGGGGCGAGAATGCCGAACCATGTCCCGGTCTCCATCCCCTTCATGCCAGCCTCGGCGAATGTGGGCACGTCGGGCAACGCTTCCGAGCGGTGGTCCGACATGATCGCCAGCGCGCGCACGCGGCCCGCCTTCACGTGCGGGGCGATGCCGGGGACGAGCTGGAACATGAGCTGGATCTCGCCACCGAGGAGATCGGTGACCGCCTTGGAAACCGCGTTGTAGGGAACGTGGACCATCTGCGCGCCGGTCTGCATGCGGTACATCTCGGCCGCCAGGTGCATCGAGCTGCCCTGGCCGCTCGAGCCGTAGTTGAGCTTCCCGGGATTGGCCTTGGTGTAGTCGCCGAACTCCTTCAGGGAGTTCACCGGCAAGGAGGGGTTGACCACCAGGATGTTGGGCACGTTTCCGATCAGGATGATGGGCGTCAGGTCCTGGCGGGGATTGAACGGCAGGTTGCGGTACAGGCTCGCGTTCGTCGCGAGCGTGCCGGCCCAGGAGAAGAGCAGCGTGTAGCCGTCCGGCTTGGCCTTCACCGCGGCCCCGGCGCCGATGTTGCCGTTGGCCCCGCCCATGTTGTCCACCCACACGCGCTGCCCGAGCGACTTGGAAAGCTCGTCGGCGAACAGCCGCGACAGCGGGTCGGCCGTGCCCCCGCCAGCGGCGGCGGGCACGATGAGGCGCACGGGCTTGTCCGGCCAGGCCTGCGCGTGGACCGTCGCCACCGCGAGCACGCCAGTGGCGGCGACGAGCAATCGGGTCAGCGCGCCGAGGAAATAACGCCGTTCCATGATCCCTCCTGAGAGTTGTCGACAGATGCGCATGGTAATGCCGCGCGGCATAGCGAACTGCATTGTAGCGAGAGGGCAGGGGAAAGGTTTAGACTATCTTTCCGTGAATTTGCCAAGGCGGAGAATAATTTTCTCCAAAGTGCCTCCTGTGGAGGGGATCATGGACGCCACCGACAAGAAGATCCTCGACCTGCTGCAGCGCGATGCGAGCCTCCCGCTCAACGAAATCGCCGTTCGCGTGCACCTGTCGCCAACCGCGTGCTGGAAGCGCATCCAGAAGCTCGAGTCGGCGGGGGTGATCGGCCGGCGGGTGGCCCTGCTCGACGCGGCACGGCTCAACGTCGGTGTCACCGTGTTCGTCGCGATCAAGACCAGCCAGCACAACGCGGCATGGCTGGAGAAGTTCGCGAGGGTCGTCGGCGCGATCCCGGAGGTGGTCGAGTTCTACCGGATGAGCGGCGACATCGACTACCTGCTGCGCGTGGTCGTGCCGGACATCGCCGGCTACGACTCGGTGTACAAGCGCCTCATCCGCGATACCGAACTCTTCGACGTGAGCTCGAGTTTCGCGATGGAGCAGCTCAAGTACACGACGGCGCTGCCGCTGGACTACGCCTGAGCCAACCGCCGCCGTGCACTGGGTCGGCGCACGGGCGATCGCCACGCCCGGGTCAGCTGCAGGCCGGAACCGGGCTGGAGAACACGAGGCGCGTGATGGCCTTGGTGACTGCCGCCCCGTTGACGGTGTAGGTGAGGGTTCCGCGCTCGCCGTCGGCGAAGGTGAAGCGCATCGTGCCCACGTCGGTGAGGTTCGCGGCCGTGATCGGCGTGAAGGGGCTGGCGTTGAAGGCCGGCCCCGAGGAACGGTAGAGCGTTCCCTGGTAGGAGCCATCCGCCTGCCGCACCCCGCCCGACATCACCAGCCACAGGCCCTTGCCGGTCGCGTCGTAGGTGAAGAGCGTGGCGAAGAGCGTGTTGTCCTGGTGCGTCACGTTCACCCCCCAGCCCGACTCGGCCGCGTTCCACCACAGGTCCTGGTAATTGGCCGCTGCGGCGCGGCTCGCCGTCGAGGGCACGCAGTTGGCCGCGCGGCTGCCGTACACCAGGCGCTGGATGGACTTGTTCACCTGGGCGCCGTTCACCGTGTAGCTCAGGGTGCCGGCGTTCGCGCCGGCGAAGGAGGCCGTCATCGTCCCGACCTTGGTGAGGTTGGCTTCCGTGATCGGCGTGAAGGGATTGGCGTTGAAGGCCGGCCCCGTGGTGCGGTAGAGGTCGCCGGTGAAAGTGACGCCGTCGGCCTGCATGGCCCCGTTGGACATCATGAGCCACAGCGGGGCACCGGCGGCATCGTAGGTGTAGAGCGTGCCGAAGAGGATGTTGCCCTGGTGCGCGAAATTGACCCCCCAGCCGTTCTCGGAGGGGTTCCACCAGAGGGCGGTGTAGTTGCGCGGCGGCGATTCGGCCGCGGTGGTCTCGAACGTGGCCGAGGCATTGAGGGCGCAGGACCCCGTTCCGCCGACGCGATTCTGCACGGTCACCAATACCTTGCCGGTCGCGGGATAGTCGCTCGCGGCCAGCGGCACGACGATGCGCGTTGCCGTGACGGACGACGGCGTCTTCGCGACGCCGGCCACGAGCACGCGACTGACCGACGCAAAACCCTGGCCGATGATCTCCAGCGTGATCGCGCGGCTCGCCGGCGTCGTGGGCGGGTTGAGCGAGGTCACGGCGAGCGGGGTCGGGACGAGGTTCAGGACGGCGGTCACGTCGGGAACATCGGTGACGGTCAATGAGCGGCTGCTGCCGCCACCCGTGAGGGACCCGCGCCATTCCGCGAGTGTCCAGCCCGCGTTGGTCGCCAGCGTCACCGGCATCACCGCCCCGCTGTCGACCCAGCCGTCGGCGTTGGTGCCGAGCGTGATGCTGCCCGCGCAGCTCGGGATCACCTGCCTGTAGGGCTGGTACTGCTTGTTATAGGTGGCGATGAGGGTCTGGCTGGGCTGGCCGCCCGCGGGATGGGCCAGCACGGCACCGGGCAGCGTGCTGCCATTGGCGCTGACGAATGCATAGCGGACGCTGCTCGCGAACGGTACCGCGGTCGCGGGGAACGCAATGGTGCCCGACTCGCCGGCCGCCCACGGAGTCGTCGTGTCGGCCGTGTTGTACGGCAGGCGCTGCGAGGCGCTTGTTCCGCCGGCGCGCGAGACCGTTGCGGAGATGCCCAGCACGTCGCCTTCCTGCGCGCGCGCCTTGGCCGTGGCGAAGGGAAAGTCGACGAAATACGCGGTGAATTCGTAGGCCGCGAGCGTCTCGGAAAACGCGAGCGGCCCGCGCATCTGCGGCGTGTAGTTGGTGGAGGCCGCGGTCGAGAAGAAGTAGGATCCGCGCCAGCGGCCGAAGCTCGCGCCCGGGTTCGGGGTCGGCGTCAGGGTGAAGGGCTGGCGCTCGCGGTAGTAGCTGCCGGAAGCACCTGCCAGCGAAACGGGTTGCGGGTCGACGCCCAGCGTGCCGCCGACCCCGGTGCGGTTGCCGGAGGTGGAGAAGCGCACCGCCTTCATGCGCACGAAGTTGGCGGTGTAGACGGTCGTCGCGGGGACGTGTGCCGGCTGCGTCAGGGTGCCTTCACCGGGCGCAATGGTGATGCTCTGGCGCGACGCGAGGCTGCCTTCGGCATCGGAACTCCAGCGCGCGAACGCATGCACTGTTCCCGCGCGGGTCTGCGCACCGGCGGGAACGTCCAGCGTGTGGGTCGATCCCGGCGGCCAGTTGAAGGTGGCAGGCGTGACGGTGCTGACGCCGTCCACGATCACCGTGAGCCCGCTGGGAAAGGAATCCACCACGACGGTCGGGTCGAAAACGCCATAGAGGCGGCGCAGGCTGTCCAGGTCGCCGCGCGAATAGCCCTCGCGCTGTCCGAACGCGATCCCCGGCGGAATGCTCTCCATGACGATGCCGCCGGTCTTGGAAAATCCGGTCGCGCCGTAGTGCATGATCGAGCCGTAGTCGTAGGATCCGAGGTCGCGCGTGTTGCTGCCGGGAATGTAGTTGTACGCAAGCGACGGGTCCACGCCGGCGACGTCGATCGTCACCCACCGGGAGGAGTCGCTTCGCTCCTGCTCGTGGTAGAGGCCCATCGCGTGGCCCATCTCATGGACCAGCCGGCCGACGCTGCAGTTGCGTGCGCCGCCGATCAGCTGACGACCCCCGACGCGGCCGATGGACGAGAAGCAGGGACCGGTGGTGTCGCCGGCATCGAAGCTGAATGCCACGTAGTCGGCCTCGGCCGCGCGGGGCACGGCGCGCGCGAAGCCGGCGAGTTGCTGGTTGAACGCCACGATCGCGGGCGGCACGCCGGCGTCGGGGTCGTTCTCGATGACGTAGGGGATTTCAAAGAGCCCCGAGCCGCCTCGCAGCCAGCGGCCGGTGGCGGTGCCCAGCCCGGCGCCCTTCGCGGAAGCGAGAGCGCCCCCACCCTGCAGATCGGCAAGCCGCGTGGCTTCCAGCAGTTCCGCCGTGCGGCCGAGCACGATGTCGCCTTGCCAGATCGCGAGGCCGCCGCGGTCGACGATCTCGAGACGCTCGCCGTGATGGAGGATCGCGTGGCGCTGCGCGGCGAGTGCGGGGGCGCTGCAGAGAATGAGGACGAGCGCGAGTCGCGGAATGCGGCACAAGCCCTTGCCGAACGGGAACATTTGCTCGCCCCCAGTTGCGCACCATGGAGACACGCACGTTACGCTCAAGGGGTGTGGGCGACAATCCGTGCGGGAGCACCGGCGGTGGTGGGGGTGGCGCGGAAGTGGTGTGTCGGGCACGGAATTGACGTGCCTGCGCGCGGAACGGAACATTCGCGGGGCGCATCCTCGAGCGTGGGTCCACGCGCTGGGCAGCAAGATCGCCACCGGCCCCATCGAGCAGGCGATGCAGGATCGTCTCGGGGTGGAAGGCGTCTGCATCCTCTCGATGCCGGGCGACGGCGGCGACGAGGAAGTGCACGCCGTCATCCAGTCGCGGCGCGCCGTCGGTCGCGCCGAACTCGAGGCCCTGGCCGGCAAGGAGCTGCGCGGCTTTCACCGGGTCCACTTCCACGTGTTCGAGCAGTTGCCGCGCAATGCCATGGGGAAGGTCGTGCGCTTCGAGCTGCGGCGGATGCTTCTCGCGCGCGGCGGGGCCGCCAAAGGCTGACGAGACGAGCGTGACCAGGCGACCTCAGTCACCTGCCGAGGTCGTTTCCGGCCTGGCGTAGGAGTGGTCGACTGCCCGCCGCAGGTCCTGCGCCACCTTTCCGTCCTGCAGCACGATCGCCCTCCCCGCGGAGGCGATCGTCTCCGGGCGGTGGGCGATGAGGATGCGCGTGAGGTTCAACCCGCGGATCGCCTCGTTCACCTGCCGCTCGCGCTGCACGTCCAGCGCGCTGGTGGCCTCGTCGAGGAACAGGATGCGCGGCTGCTTGTAGAGCGCGCGGGCGAGGAGCAGGCGCTGCCGCTGCCCGCCGGAAAGCGCGGCCCCCATGTCGCCGATGAGGGTGTGGTAGCCCATGGGCATGGCGGCGATGTCGTCGTGCACGGCGGCAAGGCGCGTGCAGCGCTCGATCGCCTCCTGGCTGGGGCTCGCGTCGAAGAAGCTCACGTTGTCGGCGATCGAGCCGGCGAAGAGGGGGTCGTCCTGCATGACCGTGCCCACGAGGCGGCGGTAGGCATCCACGCCGAGCTTCTGCAGGTCGACGCCGCCGACCAGCACCTGGCCGTCGGTCGGCGCGAGGAGTCCCAGCATGATCTTCACCAGGGTGGTCTTGCCGCCGCCCGAAGGCCCCACGATTGCGACCGATTCGCCGGGCTCGATACGGAAGGAGCAGGCCTGCAGCACGAAGGGCTCGGTGTCGGAGTAACGGAAGGAGAGGTTGCGCACCTCGACGGATGCAGCGGCGACGGCGGGTGCGGGCGCGGGCGCCTCCTCCTCGGGCGGGGTGAGCACGATGTCCGCGAGCCGCTCGCCCTGCAGCTGCAGCATCTTCAGCTCGATCAGCTTGTCGATGAGCCCCGACACGCGCGCCGAGAACTGCTCCTTGTAGGCCAGGAAGGCGAAGAGCATCCCGACGGAGAAGGCGGAGTCGAGGACCAGCAACGCGCCCACCCACACCACCGCGACGCGTTCGCAACCGAAGACCAGCCCGTTGGCCGAGCGGAATCCCAGGCTCAGCTTCTGCACGGCGAGGTCGCGGTTCGCGGCGTCCACCACCAGGTTGAGCCAGCGCGAACGCCGTTCCTCCTGCCTGCCGAAGAGCTTGATCGACTGCACGCCGCGCACGGTCTCGAGGAAGTGGCTCTGCTGGCGGGCCGCCTGCACGATGTGCTCCTCCGTGGCGCGGCGCAGCGGTGCGTAGAACGCAGCCCGCGAGACGGCATAGGCCGCCACGGCCGCAACCGCGATGGCCGCGAGTCTGGCGCTGTAGGCGAGCATCATCGCGAGAGTGGCCACGGCCATGAGCCCGTCGATCACGGCCTCGACGAAGCTCGAGGTGAGCGTCCGCTGGATCGTCGTCACGGCGCCGAAGCGCGACACGACGTCGCCGAGGTGGCGTTTCTCGAACCAGGCCACCGGCAGGCGCATGAGGTGCGAGAAGACGTTCGCCAGCCACTGCAGGTTGAGCGTGGTCCCGAGGTAGAGGACCACCCACGAGCGCAGGGCGGTCACGGCCACCTGGATGGCAGCCAGCAGCAGGAAGCCGATGCCCAGCACGGCCAGCAGGTCGCGGTCGGCCGACACGATCGCCCCGTCGACCACCCATTGCATGTAGAAGGGCGCGATGACGGCGAAGCACTGCAGCACGAGCGCCAGCACCAGCACCTGCGCCAGCGAGCGTGCGAGCCCCGTCACGGGCCCCGTCAGGTCGCGCAGCCGCACGCGGCGTCGCTCGTCGAGGGGACGAAAGGCCGCCGTCGGCGCCAGTTCGAGGGCGATGCCGGTGAAGTGCTTCGAGACTTCCGCCATCGCCAGGCGCTTCACGCCGAACGCCGGGTCGTGGATCACGGCCTCGCGACCGCTCACCGACTGCAGCACCACGAAGTGGTTGAGGTCCCAGTGCAGGATGCAGGGCGTCCGGAGTTGCGGCAGTTCGTCGAGTTCGAGGCGCAGCGGCCGCGGTGCCAGGTGCAGCCGCCCGGCAACCTGCATCAGGTAGGCGAGGGTGGCGCCCTTGAGGGACAGGGTGAAGCGTTGCCGCAGGCCCGCGAGATCGATGCGGTGGCCGTGGAAGCTCGCCACCATGCCGAGGCTCGCCAGGCCGCACTCCGCCGCTTCCGTCTGCAGGAAGACGGGAAGCCGCCGGCCGCCGCCGAAGCGCAGTCCCGCGGTCGCATCCACGTCAGGCCCTTCCGGCCAGGCTCAGGAGCGGCTCGAACACCCACTCGATGAGGCGGCGCCGGTCGAGCATTACATCGGCCTCAACCTGCATCCCCGCCTGCAACGGCTCGTCGCGTCCGTAGGCAACGACGGTCTGGCTGGCGAGCGCCACCTTGATGCGGTAGAGCGGCTCGCGCGCACCGTCCGGCGCAACCCAGCCCACTTCGGCCGGCGCCAGGGCGCTGCGCGACACGGAGACCACGCGGGCGCGATGGCTGCCGAACTTCTGGTAGGGAAACGCCGGATAGCGCAGGAGCACCTCCTGTCCCGCGCGGATGAAGCCGATGGACCGCGAAGGCGCATAGAGATGGGCCTCCAGCGGCGAGCCGTCGGGAAGCAGCGTGAGGAGGCTCGCCCCGCCGCCGACCAACTGGCCAGTCTCGACGAGCAGCGCGGCCACGGTTCCGCCGGCAGGCGCGGCGACCACGGCATCGGCCTGCGCGCGCCGCTCGACCTGCTCCTGCGCCAGTTGCGCGAGCTGCGCGTCGAGGGCGGCCAGCTGCACGCGCAGGCGCGCCTCGGCGTCGCGCATTGCCGCGCGCAGGCCCGAGCGTTCGCGCGCCATGGCGAGCCGCGCGCGCTCGACGGCATGCCGGCGGGTGCGCTGCTCCAGGGCCTCCTCTTCCCTTTGCTGGCGCTGCGCCGCGGAGACGAATCCGCGCTGCTCCAGCGTTTCGAAGCGTTGCAGGGAGTCGCGCGCCAGCCGTTCGCGTTCGGCAAGCGTGGCGGACTCCTGGTCGAGCTGCGCGGCCTCCGCGTCGATGCCGGCGATGCGGTCGACGAGGGCGCGCGTCTCGCCGGCCGCCGCGGCAGCGGTCTCCTCGCGCTGGCGGCGCACGTCGAGGAGGCGCCGGTGCGCGTGGCCCAGCATCGCCGCGCCCACCGGTCCGTCGTCCATGGTCGAACGTGCGTCGACCAGGCGCAGCAGGGCCTGCCCCGCGCTCACGCGCTCGCCTTCGCGCACGCGGCGTTCGCGCACCAGGCCGGACTGTGGCGCCACGATGCGGATCGCGCCGGAGGCGGGGACCAGCGAGCCGGCGAGCGAGGCCTTTTTCGCGTACTCCGCGACCGACAGGTAGGCCAGCACGAGGGCCGTGAGCGCAGCCGCGGCTACCGTCAGTGCCACGAGGGAGGGCGGCCGGATGAGGACGATGGTCCCCAGCGCGGCCCGAGCCTTCTCCTCGCGAACCTCGGACCGGAAGGCGGGCGCGGCCATGGCGACCTCAATGTTCCGGGAAGGCGCCTGCGGCGCGGTGGCCGACGGGATGCGCGGCCAGCCACAGGTAGGCGGGCAGTGCCACGGCGACGAAGGCGAGGCAGGCGAGGGGCATCAGCCAGGTCGCGGGCGAGGCGAGATCGCCGGAGCGCGGCGAGTACAGCACCTGCCCCAGTAGTGGCCAGGAGATCAATACGTTGAAGAGTGCATGCAGCAGCACGCAGGCGCGCAGCGAGCCAGTGCGGCGCAGGACGCAGGCCAGCACCAGGCCGCCCACGCCCGTGGCAACCGCGGATCCGGGATGGACCAGGCCAAAGAGGGTGGAGGTCACGACCACCGCGGGGAACCAGCCCCATTGCCGCTCGAAGGCGCGATAGAGCAGGCCGCGAAAGACGAGCTCCTCGAGGAGCGGTCCGGCGATCCAGGTGAGCAGGACCAGATGCAGGATCCGCGCGGGCATCAGCGTGATCTCCCAGGCGAGGGCGGGGTCGTTGAACCGGTATCCCGGCGGCAGCGTCCCGGGCGCCGCCCACGCGAGCATCCAGGCGACACCGCCGCCCAGCACCGCGAACGGAATCGCCGCCTTGAGCGTGGTCACGCAAGCGAGTTCCGGCCAACAGCCGACGGGAATCGGGATGCGCAGCTCGACGAGGCACCAGCGGCGCAGCGCAGGCACGGCGAGGAGAACGAGAGCCTCGAGGATCACCGTGACCCATTGGCTCATCAGCTGGAACGTGCTCCGTGGCCATTGCCCGAGGTCGGAAAGGAAACGGGTGACGAGCATCGCGAAGAAGTGCAGCGCGAAGATCAGGAAGGCGATCTGCAGGCCGGAGGGGGAATTCATGGGTAGGGCGGCGGGAAAGGGCCGCTCCTGGGCGGCCCCTGGGTGGCGTCAGTTCAAGTTCAGTTGCTGCCGGCCACGCGCTCGATGACGTGCGAGGTGAAGTCGACGAGGTTCTCGTAGGACTGCTTGAGGGATTCCGTGAGGCGTTCCAGCTCGGGGCCGGAGCAGAGGTCGCCGCCGCCTCCCACTTCCTCGACTTGCGCTTCGTCCAGCTCCTGCGTATCGGGGTTCTTCTTGCTGTCGGGTTCGTTCATGTCTTTCTCCTGATTGATCTGGTGGAAGGGGCTAGAGGTCCAGGCGCAATGGCTCGGTCGGATCGGGCTCCGGCCCCAGCGGGTTCCTCGGCGGGGCCACGGGATCCGGGAACGTCGTGCAGCCGTCGTCGTTCCAGACGCCGCCGCCGATTTCGGGCAGGTCCTTCTTCTCGATTTCCTTCATGGATGTCTCCTTGGGATGTGGTCGCGGGAATGGCGCCACCGCGCGCGGCGACCGGGCAGGCGCGGCGCTCGAGCCTCAGTCCGGCGCGCGCTTCGCCGGCTCGTCGCATCCGAGATCGGCGAATTCCAGCGGATCGCGCAGCGGTTCCGCCGGCGCGCGGTAGAACGCCTCGTCGAGCACCGCCGCCGGGGGCAGGCCGCCGGTGATCGCGAGGATCTCGTCCGGGTCCAGTTCTCTCATGGCGTCCTCCTTGCCGTGGCGCGTTCCGTGGTCGCGAGGGCGACCGCAATGGAGGCCATGCTAGTGAGGACGGCACGAGGCCGCCGCGCGAAATCGCGCGAAGAAATGCGTGATTTCCGCTACGGCTCAGGAAACGGGCGGCGCGCGCCAGCCGTGCGTGGAGAAGAAGCGCCAGGCCGAGCGCACGAACCACGCGATGTGCCTGGGCCCCTTGGCGGCCGCCTCGCCGCCGTGGTGCACGATGCGCACCTGCGGGCAGTAGGCGACCGTCGCGATCCTCGACATGCGGAGCGTCAGGTCGAAGTCCTCGAAGTAGAGGAAATAGCCCGGATCGAAGCCGTGCACCGCATCGAGCACGGCGCGACGGCAGAGCAGGAAGCAGCCGCTGGCGATCGTCACCGGCGACTGCTCGCGATCCCAGTCGATGTGGCGCAGCTCGTAGGCGTCGAGGGCGCGGCGGAAGAGCGGGCGCAACACGCGCGGCACGAAGCCGCGCACGAACAGGACGCCGGGCGACGGGTAGGCCTTCACGAGATGCTCGCGCTTGCCGTCCGGGCCGTGCGACTCCGGCGTGACCGCCCCGACCTCGGGATGCGCTGCCAGGTAGTTCAGCGCCGCATCCAGTGCATCCCTCTCCATCTCGACGTCCGGATTCAGGATCAGGTGCAGGTCGCCAGCCGCCCTGGCGAGCGCGAGGTTGTGGCCGCGGCCGAAGCCGACGTTGCCGTGGCCGGAAATCACGGTGAGTTCCGTGCCCTCGGCGCGGGCGAGGGCGGCCTCGCCGAGGCTGTGCAGCATGGGGGCCAGACCCTTCGGGCCGTTGTCGACGAGGGTGAGCCGCGCCGTGCCGAGCGAGCCCTGCCTCCGGGCAAAGGCGATGGCCCCGGCGAGGCACGCGAGCGTGCGCGCGAGCAGGCGCTCGTCAGGTGCGTGCGTGACGACGGCGATGGTCAGCGAGGCGGGCGCCATGGCGGGCTACGGCCTACGGGGAACCCAAGTAAACTTCATCGGGTTTCATGACTAACTTCGGGAACGGCACGAGCGGAATGGTAGCAGGCGAGGAATACCCGAAAGTGGCGGTCGTGCACGATTGGCTCGACACCTATGCCGGATCGGAGCGCGCGCTGGCCGGCATCCTCGCGTCGTGGCCGCAGGCGGACCTGTACACGCTGGTCGATTTCCTGCCCGCCGCCGACCGCGGCTTCCTCGCGGGCCATCGCATCGCGAAGTCCTTCATCCAGCACCTGCCGCTGGCGCGCCGGCACTTCCGCAAGGCCGTGCCGCTCATGCCGCGCGCGGTGGCTTCGTTCGACCTTTCCGCCTACGACATGGTCATCTCCAGCGCGCACGCCTTCGCCAAGGGCGTGCGCACGTTCGCCTGGCAGTACCACCTCTGCTACTGCTACACGCCCATGCGCTATGCTTGGGCGATGGAGGGTGAGTACCTGCGCGATTTCGGGCTGGCCGGCAGCCCCGTCGCGTGGCTCGCGAGGCGCGAGCTGGCGAGGCTGCGCGCCTGGGATCGCGAAGCGGCCTCCCGCGTCACCGACATCGTGGCCATTTCGCGGTACGTGGCGGGACGCGTCCGCGAGGCCTATGGCCGCGAGGCGCCCGTCATCTACCCGCCCGTCGACGTCGATGCCTTCACCCTGCGCACGGACAAGGAACCCTTCTATGTCGTGGTCGGCAGGCTCACGCCGTACAAGCGGGTCGATGCGGTCGTGGAGGCCTTCCGCCGCATGCCCGCGCGCAAGCTCGTGGTGATCGGCGAGGGGCCGCAACGCGCGGCGATCGAGCGCGAACTTCCGCCCAACGTGAGTCTCCTCGGCCACGCGCCGCAATCCGTCGTCGTGGATCATCTGCAGAGGGCGCGCGCCTTCGTCTTCGCGGGCGAGGAGGACTTCGGCATCGCGCCGGTCGAGGCCATGGCCTGCGGGACGCCGGTGATCGCGCTGGGCCGTGGGGGACTTCTCGAGACCGTGGTCGAGGGCGCCACCGGGACGTTCTTTCCCGCGCCGGAGCCCGAGGCCATCGCGGCGGCCGTGGAACGCTTCGAGACCATGACGTCGATCGATGCGATGCATTGCCGGGCGCGCGCCGAGGAGTTCTCCGCGGAAATCTTCCGCGCGCGAATTTCCGCTTTTGCGAACGAGGGGCTGCGTCGCTTCCTGGAGAGCCGCGCCGCATGAACGCCCCGCGCCGCACGCTGCTCAAGCCCAATGCGGGCCTGCTGGAGCAGGTGTACCGGCTCTCCGATCCGATCCTGGCGACCCTGGGCGGCTACCTCCTGTTCGTCGCCCAGCTGGAGGGTGACCCCAGCGCCGACCCGAACCATTACTGGCTGGCGCTCACGTTCGTGTTCGCCGTGATGCTGGTGGTCTTCCCCTACTTCCGCCTCTACCAGCCCTACCGGGGGACCAGCCTGTGGATCGAGATCCAGGCGCTCTCCAAGGCGTGGGTGGCGGGTCTTGCGATCGTCGCGGTGGCGCTGGTGCTCACCAAGACCGGGCCGCTCCTGTCGCGCGTGTGGATGACCTCCTGGGCGCTATCCACCATCGCGCTGCTGGCGGGCTATCGCATCGTGCTGCGCATCCTCCTGCGGTCCTTCCGGCGGCACGGCTACAACCTGCGTCACATCGTGGTCGTGGGGGCCGGCGCGCTGGGCAAGCAGGTCGCGCGGCGGCTGCAGGAATCCGCCTGGACGGGGCTGCACGTGACCGCATTCTTCGACGACGCGCCCGCGCTGGCCGGCGAGACGGTCGAGGGCGTTCCGGTGAAGGGCACGATCGACGATGTCGCCCATTACGTGAGCGCGGAGGACATCGACCAGGTGTGGATGGCGCTGCCGCTGCGCGCGGAGATGCGCTCGAAGCAGCTCCTGGAGCAGCTGCGCAACACCACCGCGCAGGTCTGCTTCGTGCCCGACATCTACGGCTTCCAGCTCTTGAACCACTCCATGACGGAAGTCGCCGGGCTGCCGGTGATCAACCTCACCGAATCGCCCATGGCCGGCGCCAACCAGATGACGAAGGCGATCGAGGATTACCTGCTCGCCTCCCTCATCGTCCTCGCGATCAGCCCGCTGCTCCTCGCCCTGGCCATCGGCGTGAAGCTCTCCTCGCCCGGCCCGGTGCTATACCGCCAGAAGCGCGTGACGTGGAACGGCGCGGAGTTCGCGATCCTCAAGTTCCGCTCCATGCCGGTCGACGCGGAAGCCGCCACGGGGCCCACCTGGGCGAAGCCCGAGGAGGATCGGGCGACGCCATTCGGCCGCTTCCTGCGCCGCTGGAGCCTGGACGAGCTGCCGCAGTTCTTCAACGTGCTGAAGGGCGAGATGTCGATCGTCGGTCCGCGCCCGGAGCGCCCGGAATTCATCGAGCGCTTCCGCGACCAGATCCCCGGTTACATGCAGAAGCACCTGGTGAAGGCCGGCATCACCGGCTGGGCGCAGGTGAACGACCTGCGCGGCAATTCCGACCTCGGCAAGCGCATCGAGTACGATCTCTTCTACATCGAGAACTGGTCGCTGTGGTTCGACCTGCGCATCATCCTCATGACCATCGGCCAGGTCGTGAAGAGCCGCAACGCATACTAGGGCGCCAATCCATGAGCGAAATCCTCACCGAGCTGCGGCGCACGCCGGGATTCACGCAGCGCTTCGAGATCGGCGACGTGATCGGCGTCGGCGGCATGGGCGAGGTGTTCCTCGCCTTCGACACCCATCACGAGCGCGATGTCGCCATCAAGGTCGCGCTGCACGGTTCCGGTAGCGGGGTCGATCCGCGGCTGGCGAAGCTGTGGGCCAACGAGATGCGGCTCGCGGGGAAGCTCAAGCACCCCTACATCGTCGAGCTCTACGAGGCGGCGCACATCGACAGCTTCAGCTACCTCGTCATGGAGTACGTGTCGGGAGGCTCGCTCAAGGACCATTCCAAGCCGGACAAGCTGCTGCCCATCGAGCGCGTGGTGGACGTGATCTTCAAGGTGGCGCGCGCGCTGGAGTTCGCGAGCACCGTGGGGCTCCTGCACCGCGACGTGAAGCCGGCCAACATCCTCCTCACCGGGGACGGCTCGCCGAAGGTCTCCGACTTCGGCTCCGCCTACTTCACCGGCGTGGAGGATACGCAGGTGCTCGACGTGGGAACGCTGCCCTACTACCCGCCGGAGGGCTTCGAGAGGAAGCCGCCCACGGTGCAATTCGACATCTACGCCGTGGGCGTGATGGCCTACGAGCTGCTGACGGGCCACTGGCCGTTCAACACGCAGAGCGTGGCGGCGATGATCGCGCAGAAGACGACGGGCGAGCCTTTCCCGCTGGAGTCGCGCCGCGCCGACCTGCCCCCCGAACTGCGCTTCGCGGTGAACCGCGCCATGCACAAGAGCCCGGGCGTGCGCTATCCCGACTGGCAGAGCCTGTGCGAGGACCTCGCGCGCCTCATGCCCGAGCTCAACGCCGAGCCCGAAGTGGTGATGGAGAGTGCGCAGTTCGAGCTCTTCAAGACCACCGAGTTCTTCTGGTCGTTCTCGGAGACGGAGCTGTGGGAGGCGGTGCGCATCTGCCGCGCGCACCGCGTGGCCGAAGGCGCCACCATCTTCGACGAGGGCGCCCCGGGGCACTCCATGTGCGTCCTCACCAGCGGGGAGCTGGACGTGATCAGCAAGGGCGTGACGCTGGGCCAGGTGGCGCCCGGGCAGTGCTTCGGCGAGCTCGCCTTCGTGCAGGAGAACGACCACACCCGCACGGCGACCCTCATCGCCACGAAGCCGTGCTCGTTCGTCGAGTTCGACGTGGAGGCGATGCAGTACGCGAGCGCGGAACTGCAGGCGGCGCTCGGGCGTTCCATCATGCGCACCATGGTCGAGCGCATCAAGGTCACCGACGAGCGGTTCGTGAACGCGATGCTGGGGCAGAAGAAGGTGGTGTAAGGCTGCGAAGTCCGGTGCGATGTCCGACACCGAACGGACGGACCCTTTTCGCTATACTCGCCGCATGCCGTTTTCGCTGTCCCTCCCTTGAGCGCCGACCCCTCTCCCGCCCCGCAACGCCACTGGATCCTCTGGGCCGTGGGCTGCTGGTCCGCCGCGCTCGTCCTCACCTTCGCGGGCTTTGTCCTCACCCATCACACCGGCCCGTGGATGACTGCCGCGGCTGCGCGTTCCATCACCGGCGCGCAGTTGCAGGTGCGCGGCAAGAGTCGCGTCGAGCACTCCGGCGTGCTTCTGCAGGGCGCGGGCGAGGACGGCAGCGTGATCGCGGTCCTCAATCTCGCGGCACCGATCGACGCGGCGAGTTACCGCTTCGTCGATGTGCGGGCGCGCGGCGAATTTCCTTCCCGCGGACTGGAGTTCGTCTGGCGCGTCCAGGGGAGCGAGACGACGGTGCGCAAGGCGGAGGTCGTCGTGTTCGGAGGGCGCCTCGTTCCCCTGACGCTGGGTGCCGTCGATGGCTGGTCGGGAAAGATCGTGGGACTGGGCCTTATCGCCAAGGGCGACTTCCGCGAGCCGTTCCTCGTGGAGAGCATCGAATTGCGCCCCTCGTGGGTGGGAACGACCATGGGCACGCTGCTCGCGCACTGGCTCGAGTTCGAGCCCTGGGACGGGGGTTCGATCCACTTCATGGCGGGCGGCAACCCGTCGCTCAAGCACCCGTTGCCTCTTTACCTCGGCATTTCCTTCCTCGTCGCGATCGGTCTCTATCTCCTGCTGATCGTCCTGGGCCACACGCGCTTCGAGGCGAAGGCCGCGCTCGCCATCGCGCTCCTCGGCTGGGCCGTGATCGACGCGCGCTGGCAGCTGAATCTCCTGCGCCAGCTCGACATGACGCGTGCGCAATACGCGGGCAAGAGCTGGGAGGACAAGCGCCTCGCCGCGGAGGACGGGGAGCTCTTCGCCTTCATGCGCGAGGCGAAGGCGAAGATCGGCGACATGCCGGCGCACGTCTACGTGTTCTCGGACCAGGAATTCGACCGCGTGCGCGGCGCCTATCACCTCTACCCGAAGAACGTCAGCGTGCAACCGCGCCGGCAGTCGCTGTTGCCGGCGGCGACGTACAAGGCGGGCGACGTCCTCGTCCTCTACCGCAAGCGCGGCGTCGAGTACAACACGGCGGAAAAGCGGCTGCGCTGGGAGGGCACGCAGGTGATCGCGGCCGACCTGGTCTACTTCCACCGCGGCGGCGCGGTGTTCCGCGTGCTGGGGCCGGGCTGATGGATGCGCTGCTGCTCGCCTTCAGCGTGCTGCTGCCGTGGGCAGCGGGAACGCTATGGCTGCGCTTCCTGCCGAAGAGCGAGTCGCTGCCGTGGATCACCGCGATCGGCTACGGGCATTTCATCGGCCTGCTGGCGCTGACTTTCTTCATGCGTGCTCTCAGTCTCGCGGGGATGAAGTGGAATTTCTGGCTGATCGCGGCACTGGTCGCGGCATTCGGCGCGGTCGCCGTGGTGATCGGGCGCGGCAGGATCGGCACTGCACTCGCGATTCCTCCCGCGCGGGAGGAATGGGCCGGACTGGGGCGCCGCAGGCGCATCCTCATCGGCCTGCTCCTGGCGGCGCTCGTCGTGCGCTTCACCGGCCTGCTCCTCGAGATCGTCTGGCGGCCGCTCTTCCCCTGGGATGCGTGGATGCAGTGGGCCACCAAGGCGCGCGTCTGGTTCGAGATGGGCACCATGGCGCCCTTCGCCCCGCTTGCGGAATGGATTGCCGCGGATGCCGCGAAGGTCTTCACCGACCCGAATCCGGGCTATCCGGGAACGGTGCCGCTGCTGCAGGTGTGGAGCGCGCTCGCCATCGGCCGCTGGGACGATGCGCTGATGAACGTGCCGTGGTTCGCGTGCGGCGTCGCGCTCGCCTTCGCGTTCTACGGGCAGGTGCGCGCGTGGGGTGTCTCGGCCTTCCTGGCGATGGTTGGCACCTACCTGCTGATGAGCCTGCCGTTCGTGAACATCCACGTGGCGCTCGCCGGCTACGCGGAACTGCACATGGCGGCGATCTACGGGCTGGCCGCGATGGCGTTCTTTCTTTGGGCGCGCGATGGCGACGCGCGGCAGGGGTGGCTGGCGCTGGTGCTGGCGCTCGCGCTGCCGCTCATCAAGAAGCCGGGCATCTTCTGGCTGATTTCGTTTCTCCCGGCCTACCTCATCGTGCTGCGGCCGCGCATGGCGTCGATCGGTCTCGGCATCGCGGCAGTGGCGGGCGTCGCGGTGATGTTCCTGCTGCGCGAGTCGGGGGTGCGGATCTTCGGCTACGCGCTCACTGCGGACGTCAATGTCGCGGAGATCACCAAGGCGCTCGGGCAGAACCTCTTCGAGATGGGCAACTGGAACCTCTTCTACTGGCTGGTGCCGGCCATCGCGATCGCCGCGTGGCGCAGGCTCTTCGAGGGGCCAATGGCCACGATCACCGCCATGGTGGTCTACGGCCTCTACTTCCTCGCGGTCGTCTTCTACTTCTCCATCGCCGGCGAGTGGGTGAGCGATTTCACCACCGTCAACCGCGCCGTCTTCCACATGGTGCCGCTCACCGCCTTCTGGGCGCTCGTGCTCGTCGAACGCTACCTGCATGCCCCGCCCCCGCCGCCAGAACTGGCTTGACGCTTTGGTACCAGGTACATGTACCTGGTACCTCGGTATCAGAGAAACGGAGCTGCGGCGGAGAGGACGGCGTCGGCGGAGAGGGCGTGCATGCAGCGCGGCGCCGGGCACTCGGCGGGCCCACGCGAGCAGCGCTGCACCCAGGGGACGTGGCGCTTGAAGAGGAGGTCCTGGTCGCGGCAGGGGAAGGGGTCGATCGCGACGCTGGCGCCGGGGCAGTCGGCCCAGAAGCGGCCCGGCCCGCCCAGCAGCGGACCGCTCGGACCGTAGAGAACAACCGTCGGCGTGAATGCCGCGCGGCCGATGTGGGTGACGCTGGTGTCGCCGGTGACGACCAGGCGCGCATTCGCGACGAGATCCCAAAGCTGCGCCAGGTCCAGTTTTCCGGCGAACGATGCCTGGCGCTCGCTTCCGGGGATCGCGGCGACCAGCGCCTCCTCTCCCGGACCTGCGCTCCAGCACGGGGTCACGCCGCGCGCGGCGAGTGCGGCCGCCACGCTCGCCCAGCGCTCCGGCAGCCAGGTCTTGTGCATCGAGCTGGCGCCCACGTGCAGCACCGCATAGCGTCCCGCAAGGCGATCGTAGGGACGGAAGCCGGGCGCCTCCCAGTTGCCGCGCGCGAACGGCCCGGGGGGCGCGCCGGGAACGAGCGTGCCGACGAGATCGGACCACGCCATCGGCTCGCCGGGCATCGGCACGAAGTCCGTCACCGGCCAGCTCTTGTAGGGGGAAGGATCCCCCGAGAACGCGACTATCCGCCGTGCTCCCATGGCGCGGGCGAGCCAGCTGTAGCGGGAGTCGCCGTTGATGAGCGCGAGATCGAACGGACCGAGCCGCCACAGCGCCGCGAGGCTTTCCGGGTCGCGCTCGCTCCAACCCACCGCCAGCGCACCGTAGGGCCGGTGCGCGAAAAGCGGCGCGAACGCGCGCGGCATCACGTGCACGATCTCGGCCGCCGGGTAGAGGTGCCGCAGCTTCGCCACGCAGCCGGTGAGCATGATCGTGTCCCCGAGCAGCGAGTGGTGCGGCAGCAGGATGCGCCGCGGCGGATCCTGCGCCAGCGCGCGTTCCAGCGAAACAGTGCCCGGCGCGGCCCGACCCGGCAGCAGCGTGTTGCGCAACGCGCGCGCGTAGACCGGCAGCCAGGTGCGCGCGCGCGAGGCCACGGCCCTACGCCTGCTTCACCACGCGCAGGTGGAAGTAGAGGCTGTTGGCCGGGAACACGAAGGCGAAGTGCTTCTCGTACTTGCGCGCCGAAAGCGCGAAGAGCCCGCGCGTGATGGCGGAGAGCGGGAACGACTTCCCGAAATCCATCTCGCGCGCCACCATCTCGAAACGGCAGTCGGTATAGAAGTTGGAGTGCCGCGTGTCGGTGGTGAAGTAGTCGAGCGACTCGTACGACAGGTGCCGCACGTGCGTCGGGTCCTGGTAGGAGTACACGCTCGAGAAGTGCGGCGTGGTGATGAAGACGTCCGCTCCCGGCCGGCCCGCGCGGTGGATCTCCTCCATCAGCTTCACCACGTCCGGGACGTGCTCGATCACGTTGCGGCAGAAGATCGCGTCGTAGGCGCTGCTCGCGACCGGATAGGGAAAGACGCCGAGGTCGTGGCGGATGTCCGCCTCGCTCGCCACGGCGATGTCGATCCCGGTGGAGCCCGGGATCTTGTCCCTGCCGCAGCCGACGTCGAGGCACCTGCGCCCCTTCGCGTATTCCGCCATCCCTGCCGTGTTCATCATTCCCATCCTTGCAATATGGCCGCGGAAGTCAGCGTCGCGACGCCCGCGCCACCGGCGTGAATACTTCCAGCATCCGGTTCACCATCTGCTCCTCGCCGAAGCGCTGCAACGCCGCCTCGCGGGCGCGCGTGCCGAGGCGTGTGCGCAGGTTCGCGTCCGCCAGCAGCCGCGCGATCGCCGCGCGCAGGGCGGTCGGATCCTCGGGCGGCACGAGAAGCCCCGTGTCGCCGTCCTGCACGATCTCGGCGATGCTCCCCACCGGGGTCGTGACCACCGGCAGGCCGCAGGACATGGCCTGCATGAGCGCCTGCGGCACCCCTTCGTTGGCGTACGAGGGCAGGCAGAAGAGGTCGAGGGCCTGCAGCCACGGCACCACGTTCGGCTGGTTGCCCGTGAACAGGACGCGCTGCTCGATGCGCAGTTCCCGCGCGAGGACCTCGAGGGCCGCGCGTTGCGGCCCGTCGCCCACCACCACCAGGCGCGCGCTGCGGTCGGCCAGCCCGGCGAAGGAATGAAATAGGTGGCGATGGCCCTTCCAGCTGCGCAGCGTGGCCACGATGCCGATCACGACGCCTTCGACCGCAAGGCCGAGAGCCGCCCTCGCCTCGCCCGCGGCCCCCGGCCTGAAGACGTTTATGTCGATGCCGGTCGGAATCGAGATCACCCGCTCCGGGTCGACACCCGTCTCCTCGATCACCTGCAGGCGCAGGCGCTCGCCGGTGGTGACGATTCGCCGCGCCGCCGTCCCGTACAGCCAGCGCGTGGCGAGGTTGCGCGGTACCGGCGCGGAGATGTGGCGCGTGCGCACGATGGGCGGCGCACGGCGCAGCAGGCACGCAGCCACGGCCGCCAGCCAGCTGTCGGTGGAGCTGTGCACGTTGATGACGTCGAAGGCCCGCCCGCGCAGCAGCCGGACGATGGCGAGCAGGCCGCCGATCGACTTGCGGCCGATCGGGATGGCGATCGCATCCACCCCGAAGCGCGGCGCCTCCTGGAAGATGCGCGATTCTGCGGGCGCGGCGAGGGTGACGTCGTGGCCGCGCGCGGCGACCCCGCGCGCCTCGGTCAGGACGCGGATCTCCTGCCCGCCCCAGCCGAGAGAGGACTCGGTGTGCAGGATGCGCAGGCGCTCGTCCGCCACCCTCACGCCCCCGCGAACTGCAGCCGGTGCAGGCCCGCGTACATCCCGCCGGCAGCCAGCAGCTCGGCGTGCGCGCCCTGTTCGACGATGCGGCCGCGCGAGAGGACCACGATGCGGTCGGCGTTCTCCACGGTGGACAGGCGGTGGGCGATGACGATCGTGGTGCGACCCCGCATGAGGGATTCCAGCGCCGCCTGCACCGCGCGCTCGCTCTCCGTGTCGAGGGCGGAGGTCGCCTCGTCGAGGAGCAGGATCGGCGCGTCCTTGAGGATGGCGCGCGCGATGGCGATGCGCTGGCGCTGCCCGCCGGAGAGCTTGGCCCCGTTCTCGCCGATCTCGGTGGCGAGCCCCTGCGGCAGCTCGCGGATGAAATCCATGGCATGCGCGGCCTCGGCGGCGCGGATGATGTCGGACTCGGCCGCGCGATCGCCGTGCCCGTAGGCGATGTTGGCGGCGATCGTGTCGTTGAAGAGCACGACGTTCTGCGAGACCAGCGCGATCTGCCGGCGCAGGCTCTCCAGCGTGAGCGTCTCCAGCGCGTGGCCGTCCAGCGTGATGCGCCCCGCCGTGGGGTGGTAGAAGCGCGGCAGCAGGTGGATCAGGCTCGACTTGCCGCTGCCCGAGGGCCCGACCAGGGCGACCGTCTCGCCGGCGCGGATGTCGAGCGCGATGCCGTCGAGCGCCGGGTGCGTGCCGCTGCGGTAGCTGAGCGAGACGCCCTCGAAGCGCACCGCGCCTGTCGCGCGCGCAAGTTGCATGGTGCCGCGGTCGTCTTCCTGCTTCTCGTCGATGAGCCCGAAGACGCTCTCGCAGGCGGCGAGCCCGCGCTGCAGGTGCTCGTTGACCCCGGTCAGGCGCTTGAGCGGCTGCAGCAGCATGCCGGTGGCGGCGATGAATTCGACGAAGCGGCCGATATCGGTATTGCCCGCGAACGCCTGCTGCGCGGCGAAATAGATGATGGCGGCGACCGCGCAGGCGACGAAGAGCTGCGTCACCGGCACCGTGGCCGCGGCGGCGGCGGCCTGCTTCATGTTGTAGCGGCGGATCAGCTGCGCGGCCTTCGTGAAGCGCTCGCTCTCGTAGGCCTGGCCGCCGAAAATGCGCACCACGCGCTGGTTGCTGATGGCCTCGTCCAGCACCTCCGCCACGCCGCCGACGGCCTTCTGGCTGGCGCGGCTGGTGTCGCGCAGCCGCCGGCTGAAGTAGCGCACGGCGAGCGCCAGCGGCGGGATGACGACGAAGGTGATGAGCGTCAGCCGCCAGTTCGACCACACCAGGATGGCCAGCAGCGCCGCGATGGTCACCGTGTCGCGCACGAGGGTCGCCAGCACGCTCGTCGAGGCGGAGGCGATCTGCGTCACGTCGTGGGTGAAGCGCGACACCAGGCGCGCCGTCGTCACTTCGTCGAAGTAGGCGGGCGGCAGGCGGAGCACGTTCGCGAACATGGCGCCGCGCAGGTCGAGGATCACCTTGTTGTTGACCCACTGGGTGAGGTAGCCGGAAGTGAAGCTCGCCAGCCCGCTCACGAGGAACACGGCGACCACGCCCAGCGGGATGAGGATCGCGAGGTCGCGATTGCGGTTCACGAACAGTTCGTTGACCAACGGGCCGGTCAACTTCACCAGCGCCGCGTCGGAGAGCCCGCCCACGATCATCGCGGCGATGGCCGCGAAGAGCGCGGCCCGGTAGGGCCACACGTGCGTGAGGAGCCGCCGGTAGAGCGCGCGGCCGTCGGGCTGGGGAGCGGTCATCGCCGCATTATCCCAGTTTGCCCGCCAGCAGCCGCTCGTACAGGGCCAGGTACTCGCGTCCCATGGCCTCGGGCGTGAAGGGTGCCACGGCCGCGCGGGCCGCCGCGCCCATGCGCTGGGCCGTGGGAGGATCGATGCGCTCGAGGCAGTCGGCGAGTCCCGCGATGTCGAGGGCGTCGCGCACGTAGCCTGTCTCGCCCTCCGTGAGGATCTCGGCGGCGCCGCAGGTCGTGCTCGTGACCACCGGCAGGCCCGCCGCCATGGCCTCGAGCGCGGCATTGGGGAACGGATCGTAAAGGGTGGGCAGGGCGAAGGCGTCGCCGGCCGCGAGATAGGGGCGCACGTCGGACACGCCGCCGACGAAGCGCACGCGTTCGGCGATCCCGAGCCGCGCGGCGAGCGAGCGGTAGCGCGCGGCGCGCTTGTCCTTGCCGACCACCAGCGCCCACGCAGGCTCCCGCCGCCGGGCGAGCGCGCGCAGGAAGGGCTCCACGCCCTTGCGCTCGAAGCCCGAGCCCACGAAAGTGAACACCATGGCATTGCGCGGAATCGCGAACTGCCCGCGCACTGCGGAGCCGAGTTCCTCGTGCAGCCCCGGATGGAAACGCGCGCTGTCGACGGCGTTGCGGATGAGCACGAGCTTCTCCGCGGGCGTGGTGAAGCGCCGCGCGATCTCGCCGCGCACCATCTCGGAGTTGCAGATCACCGCCTTCAGCCGCGCTGCGGTGAAGAGCGCCCGTTCCGCGGCGAGCAGGTAGCGATGGTGCGGCGAGAGCGCCGTGGCCAGGCGCGCGGGCGCCGACTGGATGCGCGCGCGCTGTTCCAGCCACACCGCGTGCACGCCGTCGCCGGCGCGATAGACGTCGCAGCAGGCGATGCGCTCGTGCGACTGCACCAGGTCGAAGTGGCGCCGCCCCAGCTCCGCGCAGACCGCGCGCGCGAAGCTGCGGTCGCGCCAGAGGCTGCCGAGGTAGAACGGATCGAGGACGATGGCACTGCCGTCGGCCCCTGGCCAGCGCCGCGTGACGAGCGTGAGGGAGGCGCCCTGGTTCCCGAGCGCCGCGATGGCCGCCTGCACGAAGCGCTCGGCGCCGCCGAACGCGTCGAAGCGGCCGCGCACCAGGGCCACGCGCGGGCCGGGCCTGCCTCGCCCCCGCGTGGCGGAACTCACGGCTGCGCGAGGAGCTCGTTGATGGCGGAATACACCTGGTCCACCGGCAGGCGCGTGAGGCATTCGCTCACCTTGCCGCCGCCGCAGCCGTCGTTGCCGCAGGGACGGCAGGAGTCATTGCTGGCGACGATCCGGTGCGCCACGCGCCACGGCCCCCACTCGCGATCGCCGCTGGGGCCGAACAGCGCCACGACGGGCGTGCCCATGGCCGCGGCAATGTGCATGGGCGCGGAGTCGACGCCGACGAAGAGCCGCGCACGGGCGGTGAGCGCGCCCATCTCGCGCAGCGTGAGCTGCCCCGAGAGGTCCGTCACGGCGACTTCCGCCCGCTCGAGGATCCGCTTCACGATCGCCTGCTCGCGGGCATTGGGCGCGCCGGTCACCACCACGTTGTGACCGTCCTTCACCAGCAGGCGCAGCAGCTCCGCATTGCGCTCGTCGGTCCAGGCCTTGAAGAGCCAGCGCGACGTGGGGTGTGCGTGCAGGAATCCCTTGGCGCCGAGGCCGTGCTGCGCGAGGAGAGCGTCCACCTTCGCCTCGGCTTCCGCGCCGGGCACCATGACGAGGCCCTTTTCCTCCTCCCGCGGATAGATGCCCATGCGGCGCAGCGCGTCGAGGTTGGACTCGACGGTGTGCCGCGGCAGGGCCTTCGGCGATGGATAGCGGTGGGTGAAGCTCGACTTCCAGAACCAGGAGTCACGCGATGGCGCGACCGACCAGCGCGGTCGCAGGAGCTGCGTGAGCCAGGCGCCGCGCCAGTGGTCGGTGAGGTGGACGATGAGCTGGTAGCGGTGCTCGCGCAGGCGCGCGAGGAGCGCCGCCTCGTGCCGGGCCTGCTCCAGGAGCCCCTGGCGCTTCCACTCGCGGTCGATGGTGTGGATGTGGGCCACGCCCGGGTGGCCCGCCAGCATGTCGCGCGTGTCGGAATACACCAGCGCGTCGATGCGGGCCTCCGGCGCGCGCGCCGACAGCACCCGGAAAACGGGCGAGGTGAGCAGCACGTCGCCATGGTGGCGCAGCTTCACCACCAGCACGCGCCGCAGGGAGTCGACGCCGATCGGGTCGGGGACCATGGTCAGAAGGTCTCGAAGCGCACGTTGAGCCGGAACGATTGCCGCGGCGCATCGTAGCCCACCGCGTGCTCGTAGCGCTTGTCGAACAGGTTGGTGGCGGTGAGCTCGATGTTCCAGCCCTTGCCGGCGGCATAGCGCACGGTCGCGTCGGCGATCGCATAGCCCGGCAGGCGCGAGGCGGGGGCCTCGTTGGCCGAGTCGTAGCGCTCCGCGCTCGCGGTGACGCCGCCGGAGAGCGACCAGGTGCCCCAGCTGCGCGAGGCCTCCACGCGCCCGAAGTACTCCGAGCGGCCCTGCAGCCTGTAGCCGGTGTCCTCGTCGCGCGGCCGCTGGCCGGTGGCCGAGGCTTTCACGCGCACGCCCCACCAGGCCTCGCCCTCGATGGAGCCCTCGAGGCCGTGGATGCGGGCGCGGTTCACGTTCTGCATCGTCGGGTAGACGTAGGTGATGAGGTCCTCGATGCGGTTGTCGAACCACGTGATCCGCCACGGCCACGGCGAGTTCGGTCCGCTGCGCAGGCCGATCTCCAGGCTCTTGCTGCGCTCCGGGCGCAGCTCCGGGTTGGGAACGTAGAAGTCCGACGCGGGGGCGTAGAGGTCGAAGAAGGTGGGCGCGCGATAGCCGCGCCCGGCGGTCGTCGTGAGCAGTCCCACGCCCGGCCACGGCGCTCCGTAGCTCACGCTGCCGGTGTTGCGACCGCCGAACTGGTCGTCGTCGTCGCGGCGCACGGAGGCCTCGAGGAGCTGGCCCTTGAGGTTCTCCTTGATCGCGAGGAAGCCGGAGTTGGTGTCGCGGCTCGTCTGCGTGAACGCCGTGTCCGAAAGCACCTCCTGGCGCACCGTCTCGAGGCCGGCGATGATCGTGCCCAGCCTGGTGCCGAACTCGTTCGTCCACGACGCCTGCGCCTGGCGCGTCTCGAAGCGCGACGGGAAGTAACCCTCGATTTCCAGCTTGTCGCGCCCCTCGCCGAGGGTCACGCGGCTCAACCACCACGGCTCGAAGTAGCGGAACGAGCTCAGTTGCGCGCCGGCGAGCGTCTGCTTGTTGATGTCGTTGGCGAAGCGTCCGGTGGCATC